>JBAVNO010000058.1:0-4312 GCA_049691095.1 Alphaproteobacteria bacterium
CTCGGCTACCGCTGCGTGATCGTGATGCCGGAGAGCCAGAGCCAGGAAAAGCAGGACATGCTGCGCCTGTGCGGCGCCGATCTGAGGCTGGTTCCCGCCGTCCCCTACAAGGACCCGGGCAATTACGTGCGCTATTCCGAACGCTTGGCGGCCGACCTCGCCCGGACCGAGCGCAACGGAGCGGTGTGGGCCAATCAGTTCGACAACATCGCCAACCGCCGCGCCCATTTCGAGACTACCGGCGCGGAGATCTGGGAGCAGACGGCCGGCCGCATCGACGCCTTCACCTGCGCGGTCGGGACCGGCGGCACCCTGGCCGGCGTCGCCCTGGCGCTCAAGGAGCGCAACAAGGACGTGCGCGTCATTCTCGCCGACCCCATGGGCTCGGCGCTGTATAGCTTTTATACCAAGGGCGAGCTGAAGGCCGAGGGAACGTCCATCACCGAAGGCATCGGCCAGGGCCGCGTCACCAAGAACCTGGAAGGCGCCCCCATCGACGGCGCGGTTCAGGTCACCGACCACGAGGCGCTGCCGGTGGTGTTCGATCTCTTGAAGCACGACGGCCTGGTGGTGGGCGGCTCGACCGGCATCAACGTGGGCGCGGCGATCAAGATCGCCAACGAGATGGGGCCGGGCCATACGATCGTCACAATCTTGTGCGACTACGGCACGCGCTACATGAGCAGGCTGTTCAACCCGAAATTCCTGCGCGAGAAAGGGCTGCCCGCCCCGGATTGGCTGGACGACGGCCCCGCGCATTGATACCGGAGGAGCGATGCAGACCGCGACGACTCGAAGGACCGCGCCGATGAGCTACAAGAACCCCGACATCCTCGCCGAGACCGATTGGCTCGCCCGCCACCTGGACGCCCCGGACGTCCGCATCGTGGACGCCTCGTGGTACATGCCGGCGGAAGGGCGCAACGCCCGGGACGAGTACCGCAAGGCCCATATTCCCGGCGCGGTCTTCTTCGACATCGACGAGGTCTGCGACCATTCGAACCCGTTGCCCCACATGCTGCCGGAACCCGAGCAGTTCTCGGCCGCGGCGCGCAAGCTCGGGCTCGGCGACGGAAGCCGCATCGTGGTCTACGACGGCGCCGGAGTGTTCAGCGCCGCGCGGGTATGGTGGATGTTCCGGGTCTTCGGCCACGAGGACGTGGCCTTGCTCAACGGCGGTCTGCCGAAATGGAAGCAGGAAGGATGGCCGCTGGAAGCCGGCGAGGTTTCGCCCCAGCCCCGTCATTTGACCGCCCGCATCAACCACGCGCTGATCCGCGATCTCCGCCAGATGCGCATGAATCTGCAAAACCAGGCCGAACAGGTCGTCGACGCCCGCTCGCCCGAGCGGTTCGCGGGCACGGTGCAGGAGCCGCGGGCCGGCGTTCGGCCCGGCCACATTCCCGGCAGCGTCAACATTCCCTATTCCAGCCTTCTCGACCCGCAGACGAACACCTTCCTTCCGCCCGATCGGCTCGCCGCCATTTTCGCCGATGCGGGGATTCAGATGTCGCGCCCCATCACCACCACCTGCGGCTCGGGGGTCACGGCCTCCATCCTCGCCTTCGCCCTCGACCTGCTGGGGCACAGCAACGTGGCGGTCTACGACGGCTCGTGGGCCCAATGGGGCGCCCTGCCGGACACGCCGGTCGAGACGTAGACCGGGGCCCCTCTTCCTCGAAATTCGCGGCGACCATTGACGGGCCGCCGCCGGCCGGTGCCTATTTCCCCGTGATGCGAGCCGTTGGAAAGGTCTTCCCGCAATGAAGAAGGATACCGAGGTGGTCGGCTTGGGGCGGAAGCCGGAGGAGAACTTCGGCATCGTCAATCCGCCGGTCTATCACGCCTCCACCGTCCTGTTCCCGACCGTGGCCGCGCTCAAGAAGGCCATCGGCTCACCCTTCGACGTCGTCTATTACGGGCGCATGGGCACGCCCACCAGCTTCGCCTTCGAGGAGGCGATGACCAAGCTCGAAGGCGGCCATCGCGCGGTGTCGGTTTCGTCGGGTCTGGCCGCCATCACCGTCTCCCTGCTCTCATTCCTGCGCGCCGGCGATCACCTCCTGATGGTCGACACCGCCTACAACCCGACGCGCAAGTTCTGCGACGGCGTCCTGGCGGGGCTCGGCGTCGAGACCACGTACTACGACCCGTTGATCGGAAAGAAGATCGCGTCCCTGATCCGGCCCAACACCAAGGTGGTCTATCTCGAATCGCCGGGCTCGCTGACGTTCGAAATCCAGGACGTGGCGGCCGTCACCAAGGCCGCGAAGAAGGCCGGCGTGCTGACCATGCTCGACAACACCTGGGCCACGCCCCTGTTCTTCCACGCCTTCGATCACGGCGTCGACGTCGTCATCCACGCCGCCACCAAGTACATCGCCGGCCATTCGGACGCCATGCTGGGGGCGATCGTGACTGCCGACAAGGAACGGTTCCACGCGGTCAAGACCATGGCCGTGGCGCTTGGCGATTCGGCGGGCGCCGACGAGCTCTATCTCGGTCTCCGGGGCTTGCGGACGCTCGCGGTTCGTCTTCAGCGTCACCAGGAAACGGGCATCCGCCTCGCCCACTGGCTGAAGTCGCGTCCCGAAGTCGCGCGCGTGCTTCACCCCGCCCTGCCCGACGATCAGAACCACGTCCTGTGGCGGCGCGATTTCAAAGGCGCAAACGGGCTGTTCGGGATGATTCTTCATCCTGTTTCTGAGAAGGCGGTGGCGGCCATGCTGGACGGCATGACGCTGTTCAAGATGGGCTTCAGCTGGGGCGGCTACGAAAGCCTGATTCTTCCGGTGGAGCCGTGGATCTCGCGCACCGCCACCCTATGGGCCCGCTCGGGCCCTTATCTTCGCCTTCACGCCGGGCTCGAGGACGTCGAGGACCTGATCGGCGATCTCGAACAGGGGTTCGAACGGCTCAACTCCGCTGCCTGACACCCGGCAAGGGCCACACCCTTCCCACCACGAACGCCGCGGTCGCGGCCACCACGATCGTGGGGCCCGATGGCGTATCCCACGTCAGCGATCCCCACAGACCCAGGGTCACCGACAACGCGCCGGCCAATGAGGCCAGCACGGCCATGGACTCGGGCGTTGCCGCGAACCGCCGCACCGAAGCCGGCGGAATGATGAGGAGCGCGGTGATCGGCAACAGCCCCACCACCTTGATGGCGAGCGCCACCGTGAGCGCGATGATGAGCAGGAAGGCGAGGCGCACCTGCGTGATGGGCACGCCCTCGACCCGCGCCAGGTCCGCGTGCACCGTGACCGACAGGAGCGGCCGCCAGATGAGGACGATGGCCGCCACGCCGAGACAGGCCGTGATCCAGATCAAGGTCACGTCGGATCGTGTCACCGCCAGGATGTCGCCGAAGAGGTAGCCGAGCAGGTCCACCCGCACGGTGGGCAGGAAGGAGATCGCCACCAGCCCCGCGCCGAGGAATCCGTGGGCGAGAATCCCGAGCAGTGTGTCGGAGGCGAGCCGGCCGTCGCTTTGCAGCGTCACCAGCAGCACGGCGACGGCCGCGGCCACCAGGGCCACGGCGGGAATCTGCGAAATGCCGAGCAGAAGGCCGAGCGCCACGCCGAACAGGGCCGAATGGGCGATCGCCTCGCCGAAGAAGGCCATGCGGCCCCAGACCACGAACGAGCCGAGCGGCCCCGTCACCAAGGCGACGCCGAGCCCGGCGGCGAGCGCCCGCCACAGGAATTCATCCATGGCGGCGGCCCCCTTCGGGTGTTGCGTCCGGGCCCATCTCGGCCGTGTCCTCGTTTTTTTCCGCGGATGAAACGAGCGGCACCACCTCGCCGTGATCGTCGTGCCGGTGATCGTGGCCGTGGGTATAGACGGCGAATCGCGCCGCCGCGGCCGGCCCGAACAGGGCCTGGTATTCGGGATGCCGGCTCACGGCCTCGGGGTGGCCGGTGCAGCAGACGTGATGGTTGAGGCACACCACCCTGTCGGTCGCGCCCATGACCACGTGGAGATCGTGGGACACCATCAGCACGCCGCAACCGAGCCGCCGTCTCATGGCGTCGATGAGGCCGTACAAGTCCGACTGGCCCGTGATGTCCACGCCTTGCACCGGTTCGTCGAGCACCAGGAGATGGGGTTTGCGCAACAGCGCGCGCGCCAGCAGAACGCGCCGTAATTCGCCGCCCGAAAGATCGGCCATCTGCGTCCCGGCGAGATGCGCGGCGCCGACGTCGGCAAGCCCGGCCTTCAAACGGCCGGGGTCCGCACGCCCGCCCAGGCGCAGGAACCGCGCGGCCGTGAGCGGAAGCGTCTCGTCGATGGCGAGACTCTGGGGCAT
>JBAVNO010000059.1:0-7666 GCA_049691095.1 Alphaproteobacteria bacterium
GCGCCATGCCCGGCGCGGCGCCCGTCCGCGGCTCGGCCCCAACCGCCATTCGCGCATTCCCCCTTCTGGGCGCGGCGGCCGCATGGTGCCGCCGGCCTCGGTCTTGCCGGCCTCAACCCTGCCGGCCTCAGTCTTGCCGTCCTCAATCTTGCCGGCCTTAGTTTTGTAAGTCCGATTCCATGCGCGGGGAAGCCCGCGGCCCGTCGGCCTCCCGGAGCGAGCCGGAATTGCCCCGAAAAAATGGCTTGAGGCATTGCGACGGCGCGCCCGCCGCGGGCCACCGGCCAGTTTGAGTCGCGCACACCCGCCCGATCATGGCCGAGGCCCCCGCCGGGGCGCGAGAGACCCTGTAAGAAATGGCTTTTTCCCCGGCACCGGAGGGCATAAAGTCGCGCTGCATCCGGCGGCGCCTCGTTTAGGGGGTCTGTTGGCCGGGGTCTCCGCAACAGGCCAGATTCATCGACCATGTTCACGATCTCCCCCCTGCTTTCCGGGCTGTCGGACATCGGTTTCGCCGATGTAGCGCTGTGGATCGCGGTGGCCACAAGCCTGGCCTCCAGCGCCTACGTCGCCTTCGCGGTGTGGCGGGTGGGGTTGTTCTCGGACCGCTCCCGCGGGGCATCGGCCTTCCTGCCGCGGGTCACGATCCTGAAGCCGGTGTGCGGGCTCGATTACCAGCTCTACGAGAATCTGCTGACCTTCTGCCGCCAGGACTATCCGGTCTATCAGGTGATCTTCGGGGTGCGGGACCCGGCCGATCCGGCGATCCCCGTCATCCGCCGCATCATGGCCGAGCTGCCCGAGACCGACATCGCCCTGGTCGTCGACGGCGCGGTGAACGGCGCCAACCTGAAGGTCGCCAATCTCGCCAACATGGACCGCGAAGCGAAGCACCCGTTCCTGATCATCTCCGACAGCGACATGCGGGTGGACCCGAATTACCTGGCGAGCGTGGTGGCGCCGTTCGCCGACCCGTCCGTCGGCGCCGTGACGTGCCTCTACAAGGCAACGCCGGCGGAAGGCCTGGCCTCGCGGCTCGGGGCCATGTTCATCAACGAATGGTTCCTGCCCTCGGTGCTGGTGGCGGCGGCGCTCCAGGACATGAATTTCTGCCTCGGCGCGACCATGGCGGTGCGCCGCGAGGCGCTTCAGCGCGCCGGCGGCTTCGCCGCCCTCGTTCCCTATCTCGCCGACGATTACATGCTGGGCAAGCTCATCGCCGATCAGGGATTCGCGGTTCGCCTCTCCTCCTATGTGCTGGAGAACGTGGTGAGCGAGCGAAGCCTGGCCGCGCTGGTTCGCCACGAGCTCAGGTGGGCGCGCACCATCCGCACCGTGCAGCCCGTCGGCTACGCCTTCTCGTTCCTGACGTACGCGATCCCGCTGGCGATCCTGGCCTATGTGGTCCGCGACCTGACCGCGAGCTCGGTTACGCTCGGCCTGGGGCCGCTTGTGATCGCGGTCGTGCCGCGCCTCATGATGCATTACGTCGTGCAGGCGAAGTTCCAGCGCGGATCGCCGACCCGCCCCTGGCTGGTGCCGGTCCGCGACATCCTGAGCTTCTTCGTTTGGGGGGCCAGCTTCTTCGGACGCGGGATCAGCTGGCGCGGAAACAGTTTCGCCGTCCATGTCGACGGCAGCATCAGATCGGAATGACCGCCGTCGAAGGGACCGGGAGCCGGCCGGCGGGCCATAACGCGAGACTCGAAAGCCGAAGGATCGAACGATGATGAAGACCTTGTTCCTCAACCCTCCCTCGTACGAGGGGTTCGATGGCGGTGCGGGCTCGCGCTATCAGGCCAGGCGCGAAATCCGCTCGTTCTGGTTCCCGACCTGGCTGGCGCAGCCGGCGGCAATGGTTCCGGGCAGCCGGCTCATCGACGCGCCCGCCCGCGGTCTCTCGCTCGAGGACGTGCTGCCGCTGGCGCGCGACTACGAATTCCTGGTGTTGCACACCAGCGCGCCGTCTTTTGCCTCCGACGTCCGGGTGGCGGAGGCCTTCAAGGCCGCCAATCCCAAGCTCCTGGTCGGGATGGTGGGCGCCCACGTGGCGGTGTCGCCCGACAGCACGGTGGTCGCAAGCGATGCGATCGATTTCGTGGCCCGCGCCGAATTCGACTACACGCTGAAGGAAATCGCCGAAGGCCGGCCGATCGAGGAGGTGGACGGGATCACCTACAAGGCCGACGGCAAGGTCGTGCACAACCGCGAGCGCGCCTTGATCCATGACATGAATGCGCTTCCCAATGTCGTCGACGTGTACAAGCGCGACCTGGTGATCGAGGACTATTTCATCGGCTACCTTTTGCACCCCTACGTGTCGCTCTATACCGGGCGCGGCTGCAAGTCGCGCTGCACCTTCTGCCTGTGGCCGCAGACGATCGGCGGCCATGTCTATCGCACCAGGAGCCCCGAAAGCGTGGCGGCCGAGATCGCGCTCGCCAAGAGTTATTTCCCGCAGGTGCGCGAGTTTTTCTTCGACGACGACACCTTCACCGACGATCTGCCCCGGGCCGAGGCCATCGCCCGCCGTTTGGGTGCGCTCGGCGTCACCTGGTCGTGCAACGCCAAGGCCAACGTGCCTTACGATACCCTGAAGGTGCTGAAGGAGAACGGGCTCCGGCTGCTGCTGGTCGGCTACGAGACCGGCAATCAGCAGATCCTCTACAACATCAAGAAGGGCATGCGGATCGACGTCGCGCGGCGCTTCACCGAGGATTGCCACAAGCTCGGCATCCGCATTCACGGCACCTTCATCATCGGCCTTCCCGGCGAGACCAAGGAGACGATCGAGGAGACGATCCGCTTCGCCACCGAGATCAACCCCCACACCGTCCAGGTCTCGTTGGCCGCGCCCTATCCCGGCACCTTCCTCTACAAGCAGGCGGTGGAGAACGGCTGGCTCGTCAACGGCGGCAAGGAACTCGTCCAGGACGACGGCATCCAGATCAGCTCGCTCGCCTATCCCCATCTCTCCCAGGCCGAAATCTTCGAGGCCCTGGCCGATTTCTACAAGCGCTTCTATTTCCGGCCCCGGAAGATCGCCGCCATCACGCTCGAGATGGTGAAAAGCTGGGAAATGATGAAGCGGCGGCTGCGCGAAGGGGTCGAGTTCATGCACTTCCTCAACGCCCGGGAGACCTGGTCCTGAGGCGACTGATCGTCACCGGCGACGATTTCGGCCTCGCCGCTCCGGTCAACGACGCCATCGAGACGGCGCACCGCGAAGGCATCCTCACCGCCGCGAGCCTGATGGTGGGCGAAGAGGCCGCCCCCGATGCGGTCATGCGCGCGCGCCGGCTGCCCTCTCTGAAGGTGGGCCTTCACCTGGTGGTGGCGCGCGGCAAGCCGGTCTTGAGCCCGGCGCAGATTCCCCATCTCGTCGGTCCGGACGGAAGATTTTCCACCGCCCTCGTGTGGACCGGGATTCGCATCTTCTTCGGGCGCAAGGCACGCGCCGAATTGGCGCGCGAGATCGCGGCCCAGTTCGAGGCCTTCCGCGCCACCGGATTGACACTCGATCACGTCAACGCCCACAACCACATGCACCTGCATCCCACCGTGCTGTCGCTGATCCTGAAGATCGGGCCCAGATACGGCCTCAAGGCGGTGCGGGTTCCCCACGAGCCGTTCCTCCCCTCCTTCCGGGCGGCGCGGCGCGGCCTCGTTGCGCGCTTCGCGACCTCGGCCCTGCTGCTGCCGTGGCTGGCGCTCATGCGGTACCGCCTGCGGCGCGCCGGGTTGGCCTGCAACGATTACGTGTTCGGGCTCAACGACACCGGGCGGATGGGGCTCGAGGCCGTAACGGGGGTGCTGGAGAATCTGCCCCCGGGCGTGAGCGAGATCTATCTCCACCCCGCCACCTTCGCCTGGCCCGGCCGCGACCCGGGAATGGCCGGCTATCGCTGCGAGGACGAACTGGCGGCCCTCGTCCATCCGGCGGTGTCGGAAATCGTGCGCCGGTCCGGGGTCGAGTGCATCGGCTTTTGCGACTTGGCCGCGGCATGAGCACCGGGCGCGGGGCAAGGAAAGGACGCGGCGGCGCGGGTGTGAAGGTCGCGATCTACGTCGCCACGGTGGCGGGCCTGGTGCTCGCGGTCGCCTTGGTGGCCTATTTCGACCTGCCGGCGATCGCGCGGGCCGTGGCGTCGGCCGGCTGGGGGCTCGTGGCGATCACCCTCTTCCATCTGGTGCCCCTGACGTTCTCGGCCGCCGCCTGGGCCGCGGTCGCCCGGGCCGAGTGGCGGGGCGGGCTTCCCATATTCCTGTGGGCGCGGTGGATCCGCGAGGCGGTCAACAACCTTCTGCCCGTGGCCCAGGTGGGGGGCGACGTGGTGGGGGCCCGCGTGCTGGTGCTGCACGGGGCCACGGGGCGGCTCGCCGGGGCCAGCGTCATCGCCGACATGACGGTGGAACTGGTGACCCAGTTCGCCTTCACGCTGATGGGCGTGGGGGTGCTGGTGCTCTTGGGCGGCGACAGCCGGACCGTGAACGCGGTCCTGGCCGCGCTGGCGGTGGGGGCGCCGGTTCTGGTGGCCTTCTATCTGTCCCAGCGGCTGGGGATCGTGAAGCTCCTCGACCGGCTGATCGAAAAGCTGGCCATGGAGTGGAACTGGGCGTCGCTGGCCTCGCTTTCCAACATGCACGACACCATGTGGGCGCTTTACCGCCGCCGGCGCGCGATGGTCCAGGGGTTCATCCACCACATGCTCTCGTGGGTGACGGGGGCGGGCGAGATCTGGCTCGCCCTGCATTTCATGGGTGTGGACCGGAGCCTGGCCGCGGCCCTGGTCCTGGAGAGCCTGGGCCAGGCGGTGAAAAGCGCCGCCTTCATCGTCCCCGGGGCGATCGGCGTGCAAGAGGGGGGATATATCCTGTTGGGCGCCCTGTTCGGGCTCAGCCCGGAAATGGCCCTTGCGCTCTCGATCGTGAAAAGAGTACGGGAACTTGCCCACGGAATACCGGCCATCCTAATGTGGCAGCTGGTCGAGGGACGGCGCATCGTGCGCACCGTGAACGCCCGCAGGAGAACGGAATCTTGAACCTCACGACCGAGCTCCACAATTCCTGGACTCACAAGCTGGCCCGTTCGGCGGTGCGGCCGCTGGTCGGATCATGGGTCACGCCCAATCACCTCACCACGGGGAGACTCCTGTTCGGGATCGCCGCCTGCGCGGCACTTGCCATGGGCGAACGCAGATTCGAGATCTGGGGCGGCGGGCTGTGGATCATGTCGGCCTTCCTCGACCGCGCCGACGGAGAGCTCGCCCGTTTGGGCGGGAAGATCACGCCCGGCGGCCACTCCTACGACTATTTCTGCGACGTGCTGGTGAACGCGTTGTTCTTCGTCGCGGTCGGCTTCGCGCTGCGCGATGGGACGCTCGGACTCTGGGCGCCGGTGATGGGAATCGCCGCCGGGGCGTCGATCGCCGCCGCTTCGGTGCTGTCCGAGACCTTGGAGAAACGCGACGGCTCGGGCGACAAGGCCTATGTGGGGATCGCCGGATTCGATTTCGACGACGCGCTGTACCTGTTGGGGCCGCTCGCCTGGCTCGACTGGCTCGCGCCGGTGCTGGTCGGCGCCGCCGTCGCCTCGCCCGCGATCGCGGCGCTCACCTACGTCCGGTTGCGCCGGCACGGCTGATCCGCCGCGCCCTATTCCCGCGCCCTATCCCCTGCGTCCAATTCCGGTGCCCAATTCCCTGGGAACGGTTTTCAGCGGGCGCCTTCGCGCCCGGCACCTAGACTTCGGCGCCCGCCCTGCGCGCCGCGAGCACGATGCATGCGCTGGCCTCGGCGTCCGAGAGCGGATCGTGGTGCCGCAACGGGATCGCGAGCTCCCGGCACACATTGGGCAGCGTGGTGGGGCGAATGCCCCAGACCGCGCGGGCGAGCCGCACCGTGCACACGAAGTCCCGCGCGGGCCACGCCAATCCGGCCGACAGCAGACACGCATTCAGCACCCCGGCATCGAAGGGCGCATTGTGGGCCGCGAGGAAATCGGCGCCGAGGAGACGCGATTCCAGCTCCGGCCACAAATCGGCGAAGGTGGGGGCATGGCGCACGTCGGACCAGCGGATGCCGTGGATGTAGGTGAAATGAAAGCGCGAGCGCGGCGGGCGGATGAGGCGGTGGAAGCGTTCGACGACGCGGCCGCCGCGCACCGTCACGACCCCGATCGCGCAGGCGCTGTCGCGCCCGTAATCGGCGGTCTCGAAGTCGATCGCGGCGAAGGTGGTCATGGCCCGGTCGTCATCCCGCGCGCGGCGCTCAGTCCTCGATCCGGAACCCGACCTTGAGCACGACCTGATAATGGGCGACCTTGTTGTCCTTGCCGATGTGCCCGCGGGTCTCCATGACCTCGAACCAGTCGAGATGCCGCAGCGCCTTCCCGGCCCGGCTCAAGGCGTTCTCGATCGCGTCCTCGATGCTCGTCTTCGAGGACCCGACCAGCTCGATCCGGCGGTAGGTATGGTCTTCCATGGCGTTTCCTCCCTATGGACTCGTCCGCGGGCCCAACCGCCGGCCCATCCGCCGGCCCATCCGTCGGCCCATTTGTCGGCCCATTTGCCGGCATCGACGGGCCGGGCTTTTCTTACCTAGCGCTTGCGGACGGGCCAAGTCCAGCCTGGGCGATCGCGATGCCCGCCACTTCGCCCCGGCGGCTCGTTCGAAAGCGGATCATTCGGGGGCGGCTCATTCGGGCGGTGTATCCCCGCCTGGGACCTCGGCCGGTTTGGCGCGGCGGCGAATCTTGCGCATGATCGCGGCCGCGGCGTGGGCGCCCAGGTGGCGCGCGGCCGCGAGCAGGCCCTTGGCGGTGCGCCGGTTGAAGGCCATGATGCCCCACCGCTCGCGCCGTTGCCCGAGCAACTTTTTCTTGTACGGTTCGTCGCCGCGGGCGATGTCGACCTCATGGGCCTTGTCGACCTCGATCACGTGGCGCATGAGTTCGTGAGTCAGCACCGTCGCCACCGCGAGCTTGCGGAATTTCTCGTCGTACCCCAGCCGGAGGATCGTGGCGCAGCCGCCGCCGACGATCCAGATCTGGGCGGCCGCGGGCTCGCCGTCGACGTAAAGCAGCCCCAGGCGCAGCGCACCCGCCCGGGCCGCGGCGCGCGCGATCGCGGGCATGCAGCGTGGAAACGGATCCGGCATCTTCCAGCTATGCGCATAGACGCGCTCGTAATCGGCGATCGCGCTCTCCAGGTCGGCACCGCCCGTCACCAGCGCGAATCGCCCGCGCCCGGACCGCGCCAGCTTGCGTACGTGCCGCCCGATCAGGTAGCGCGTTTGCGATGAGCGCCGCGCGAGATAGTCGTCAAGCGTCGGGCCCGTGATGTCCTCGTACCAGCTTCCGAAGTTGAAGAAGGGCTGGACGGTGAAGCCGGCTTCCCGCAGGTCGGTTCTCAGGGTTTCGAAGAGGGGGTTGTCGTGGTCGAGGTTGTCGAGGCGGACGACATCGAAGGCGGGCTTTTCCGCGGCGATCGCGGCCACGATCTCGCGCAGGCCCCCGATGCCGTCTTGCGGGTCCAGAATCGGCTCGTAGATCGACGAGTACATCATTTCGGTGCAGCTGCGGAGCATGCGCGCCCCGAGCCGGCCCTGGGGCCTCGCCCGTGCCCGCATCACCAGGACCGCGGCCGGCCGCCCGCCCTTGTCCGCG
>JBAVNO010000060.1:0-1881 GCA_049691095.1 Alphaproteobacteria bacterium
GTCCCATTCGAGCCGCGCCTGGGACACCGGAGAGCGGCGAGGCTCAAGGCTCGCGCCCCCGACTCGTTAACGATCGCCGCCAGATTTAGAGAGCCATGTTCAGCCGCCGGAAGTCAGCATCGGGTAAAGGCGACATCAGTCCGAAACCGGACGCCGATCCGGGGGCTCTGTTCCGGTCCGCTCCGCCCGGTGCCGCGGCCCTTTCACAAGTGGGGAACACCATGCCCAGCTCGCGTAATTCGACTCCGCCCATGCGCCCCGACATCGCGCGCCGCCGCGTCGATCTGCCGGGGACGGCCCCGCGCCCGCCCGAATCAAGCGAGCCCGCCGCCCACGAAGGCAAGAAGCTGATCGTCGGCCGCGACATCTTCCTCACCGGGGAGATCACGGCCTGCAACAAGCTCGTGATCGAAGGCCGGGTCGAGGCCTCGCTGGCCGAAAGCCAGTCCATGGACATCGCCGCGACCGGACATTTCAAGGGCTCGGCGGAAGTGGAAACCGCGGACATCAGCGGCCGCTTCGAAGGCAAGCTGATGGTGAAGAAGCGCCTCTCCATCCGTTCCACCGGCCGGGTGGTCGGAGAGGTGCGCTACGGGGAAATCGAGATCGAGTGCGGCGGATTGATCACCGGCGACGTGCGCACGACGGAGGAATCCGCCGCAGCCGAGCAGAAGGAGACGCCGGCCGCAACCGACGTCCCGCCGCCGGACGGCACCTGAGGCGCGGCCGGGACATGGGCATGACCCGCTGGGGCATGACCCGCTCAGGCGTGACCGGCTTGGGCATGACCCGCCGGATCGTCGCCGGCGAAACCACCCTTTCCCTTGCGGGTCCCTTTTCGCGCCGCGTGTGGCGCGCGCTCGTCCCGAATGTCGTCCTGTGCGGCGCGGTCCTGATGCTGACCGCCTGCGTCGCGCAGCCGCCCGCAGCCATGGACGCGACAGCCGCGGACTCGGCGGCCGACACCGGGCAGGCGACCACGACCTACTCCGAAGCCGGGTCTGTCATCCCCGTCACGACCCCCGACGAGAAGACAGAAACATCCACCGACACCTCCGGGCGGGGCGTGGAGACGGCCAACCTGCCCCGCGAGCTGTCTTCGCCCGAGAAACTCAAGGGCATGACCGCGGTCGACATCTCGAATTTGCTCGGGCCCCCGAATCTGATTCGCCACGAGGACCCCGCGGAGGTGTGGCAGTACGTCACCAGCGAGTGCGTGCTCGACCTGGTCTTCTACCATGCGCCCGCCGCGAACCCGCCGCGAACCGCGAAGCACCGGAACCACACGGCCTTGCCGGCCGGCACCGCTGCCGCGGCCGGTCCCGGACCAGGTTCGCCCGAGGCAAGCGCCGAGGCGAGCAAGGGCGTGGTCTATTACGAGATCCGCGGCCGGGATGGGGTCCCTGCCTCCGCGGCGAGTTGTCTCGGCGCGCTGGTGGCCACCGGCCGGGCGCGGCAATCGGGTTAGCTCAGGACGCGAGCCGCAACGGGCTGCCGGGTGTTTTTTGGCCCGTTTCGGGGGCCGAATCGGGGGCCGGTTCGGGGCGGCGCACCCGGGCAGCCGGGTGAAACGCCGACCAGGCGAACCAGAACACCGAGCTCGCGTGCGCGATGGGCTCCAGCGCCCGGCCCCGAAGCGGACCGGCCACCGAGCGCCCGCGCAGATCCCAAAGGCTGCCGGTTTCCTCGTCCACGGCCACCGCTCCAGCCGCCCTCGAGCGATCCGCGGCGAACGTCAGCACCCGCCCATCCAGGCGGCGGGAGAACACCTGACAGGGCCCGCCGTCGCAGAACACCGCCACCTGGGCCCCGCCCACCTTGTCGTTGACGACGCGCGCCTGCTTCAGTGGTTCGGTCGGATAGGCGACTTTCTCGCCGTTG
>JBAVNO010000061.1:0-8174 GCA_049691095.1 Alphaproteobacteria bacterium
CGCCCAGGGAATGGACGGACCGGATCCGGCCGCGCCGCACATGCTGCAGGATGGTCGACACGGTGATCGCCCGCGGGCTGATCACGACGTCGATCCCCAGGTTGGTCACCAGCGGCGCGAACACCGGATTGTTCACCAGCACCATGGCGCGGGCGCAGCCGCTGCGCTTGGCGAGCAGCGCCGCCAGCACGTTCACCTCGTCCTCGTTGGTCACCAGCACGATGGTTTCGCTTCGCGCCACGTTGGCCTCGGCGAGGATCTCGGGGTCGAGCGCGTCGCCCTGAATGACCACGGTCCGCGCCAGGTACTGGGTGGCGCGTTCGGCCACCTCCTTGTCGATCTCGATGATCTTGAGGCGGGCGGCGGGATAATTCTCTTCGATGGAACGCGCGAGCGGCAGCCCGATATTGCCGCCGCCCACGATGACGATGCGGCGCGCCTCGGGCTCCTCGTGGCCGAAGGCGGCCATGGCCCGCGCCACGTGGTCGCAATCGGCGGCGAAGTACACGTCGTCCCCGACCAGAAGCTGGGACTCGCCGTCGGGAACGAAAATGCTTCCTTCGCGCATGATCGCGATGATGACGATGTTGAGGTCCGGGAACAGGCCGGTCAGCCGCCGAAGCGGCGTATTGACCACCGGGCAGTCCTCGCCGCAGCGCACGCCCAGCACCCGCACCTTGCCGGCCACGAGCGGGATCATCTCGAAGGCGCCCGGCGCCTGGATGCGGCGCGTGATGGCGCGCGCGATCTCGATCTCGGGCGAGATGATCACGTCGATCGGCAGGTGGTCGCGGCTGAACAGATCGGCCCACATCGGCTGCAGATAGCTGGGATGCCTCACGCGGGCGATCTTGGTCGGGACGTGGAACAGCGAATGGGCCACCTGGCAGGCCACCATGTTGACCTCGTCGTCGCGGGTCACGGCGATCAGCATGTCGGCGTCGCCGGCGCCGGCCTTTTCCAGAATCTCGGGATGAGACCCGAACCCGACCACGCCCTGGACGTCGAAGGCGTCAGTGATCTTCTTGATCAGGTCCTCGGACTGATCGACCACGACGACGTCGTTGTCTTCGGCGGCAAGATGGCTGGCGATCGTCGATCCGACCTGTCCGGCGCCGCAAATGATGAATTTCATGGTGTCTCGTCAGTCGAATTTCGGGGAACGGGACGGGAGCTCGGCGCGCGGCAAACCTTATTCGCCCACGTTGGGCAAGCGTTCGGCCTGATTGAGGCCCAGGGACTTGAGCTTGCGGTGCAGGGCCGAGCGCTCCATGCCGATGAAGGCGGCGGTGCGCGAGATGTTGCCGCCGAAACGGGTCACCTGGGCGTTCAAATATTCACGCTCGAAAATCTCGCGCGCCTCGCGCAGCGGCAGGGTCATGATCTCGTTCCCTTTCTCCCATTGCAGGACGGTGGGCGCAATCCCGCTGATCTCCGGCGGCAGCATGTCGGAATGGATCGGGTCGCCCGAATCGCCGGGAGCCATGATGAGAAGCCAGTCGATGACGTTGCGGAGCTGCCGCACATTGCCTTTCCACTCATAGCTCTGGAGCGCGGCCATGGCGTCCTCGGCGATTTCGCGGACCGGGAGCCCCGCCGCCTCCGCGGACCGCCGCATGAAGTGGCGGGCGAGCGCGGGAATGTCCTCGCGCCGCTCCTTGAGCGCCGGCACACGGATCGGCACCACGCTCAGGCGGTAGAACAGATCCTCGCGGAATCGCCCCTCCGTCATTTCGACCGCGAGATCGCGATTGGAAGACGAGATCACGCGCACGTCCACCTCCACGGCGTCGGTTCCACCCACGCGCTGAAACGTCTGATCCTGCAGCACCCGCACGATCTTGCCCTGGGTCTCCAGCGGCATGTCGGCGACCTCGTCGAGGAACAGCGTTCCGCCGTGCGCCTGCTCGAAGGTGCCGATGCGGCGCCCCTGCTCCGGGCCCTCGACCCCGGCTTCGACGCCGAACAATTCCGGCTCCAGGCGGTCGGGCCGCATGGTGGCGCAGTTCAGCACCACGAAGGGCCCGGTGGCGCGGCGCGACTTCTGGTGGATCAGGCGGGCCACGACCTCCTTGCCCGCGCCGGCGGGCCCGGTGATGAGCACGCGGCTGCCCGTGGGCGCGACCCGTTCGATGACCTGGCGCAACTGGCCGACGTGCGAGGAGGCGCCGATCAGCTCGACATCGACGCCAGCGCGGTGTTTCAGCTCCTCGTTCTCGCGCCTGAGGCGCGCGGCCTCGATGGCGCGCTCGACCATCAGCAGCATCCGGTCCGCCTTGAACGGCTTCTCGATGAAGTCGTAGGCCCCCTTCTTGATCGCCGCCACCGCGGTCTCGATGTTGCCGTGGCCGCTGATCATGACCACCGGCACCGACGGGTGTTCGGCTTTCAGCACCTCGAGCAGCTCGATGCCGTCGAGGTCGCTTCCCTGCAGCCAGATGTCGAGGATGACGAGGTTGGGCCGGCGGGAGCGGACGGCGGCGAGCGCGCTGGCGCTGTCGTTGGCCTCGCGCGTCTGGTAGCCCTCGTCGCGAAGCACGCCCGACAACAGCATGCGGATATCGGCCTCGTCGTCTACGATCAGTACGTCAAGAGCCATGAGCCGCGATCTTTGCAGTTTCGTCCACGCGCGCGGGTTCGCCGGTCTCGTCCTCGAGCGGTTCGGCCGCGCCTTCGATGTGGTTGCGGAACACGAGCGTCACCGCCGCACCGCCGCCGTCGCGGTCGCCAAGCACAAGCTCGCCTTGGTGATCTTCCATGATTTTCTTGACGATCGCCAGCCCCAGTCCGGTGCCCTTGGCGCGGGTCGTCACATAGGGCTCGGTCAGACGCGCCAGCAAGGCTTTCGGAAATCCGCGGCCGTTGTCCTCGACCACCACGATCGTGCGATCGTTGTGGCACGTCAGGCGCAGCGTGACCTTGCCCTGGGCTCCGTTGGCACGTTGCGCAGGGTCCAGCCCTTCGATCGACTCGGCCGCATTCTGAAGCAGATTGGTCAGCGCGCGGCCCACCTGGCGCCCGTCACACTGCACGATCACCGGCCCGTCCGGCAGCTCGCTCGCGAACTCGACGTCGGGATGCGCCGTCGTCTGCAGAAAGACCGCCTGGCGGCAAAGTTCGGCCATGTTCTCGTCGGCCATGACCGGGGCCGGCATGCGGGCGAAGGACGAGAACTCGTCCACCATCCGTCCGATGTCGCTGACCTGACGCACGATGGTGTCGGTACAAATGATGAAGGTCTCGGGATCGGATTTGATCTCCTTCAGATAGCGGCGCTTCAACCGTTCCGCCGAAAGCTGGATCGGGGTGAGCGGATTCTTGATCTCGTGGGCGATGCGCCGCGCGACGTCGGCCCAGGCCGCCTTGCGCTGCGCCGACAGGAGTTCGGTCACGTCATCGAAGGTGACCACGAAGCCCAGCACCTCCTCGCCCATCTTCTCCGCCGCGATGCGCACCAGAAGCGTGCGCGGCAGGCCGCCGGCGGCCACGCTGACCTGGGCTTCCACGCGCTTTTGGGGGCGGCGGCGGGCCTTGCGCATCAGGGCGCCCATCTCCGGCACCAGGTCGCCCAACTGGCGGCCCATCATCTGCTCCGGCTCCATCCCCAGGAACTGGGTCGCGGAACGGTTTGGCAGGTTGACCCGTCCGCTCTGGTCGAGTCCGATCACGCCCGCCGACACGCCCGACAGCACCACCTCGGTGAAGCGGCGGCGCAGATCGAGCTGGCGGTTGGCCTCCATCAGCTCGCTCTGCTGGGCCCCGATCTGGCTGGTCATGCGGTTGAAGGCGCGGCTCAAGGATCCGAGCTCGTCTCCTTGCGGGCCTTCCTCGACGCGGGCCGTCAGGTCACCGCCGCGGACCTTTTCCGCCGCCTCGATCAAACGGCTGACGGGGCGCACCAACTGGTTCGCGAAATTCAGGCCCACGAGCACCGCCGCCAACAGCAGCAGCAGCGCCACCATGCCGAATATCATGGCGAAGGTGATCTGGAGGCCGGAGCGCCGTCCCTCCAGCTTTTCATAGGCGCTCACCGCGCGTTGCGTGGTTTCCATGTGCGACAGCACCTTGGCGTCCACGAGGCGTCCTACGTAAAGGAAGGTGTCGACGAACCCGTTGAGCCGCACCAGCGCCCGGACCCGGTCGTCGCCCTCGCTGGTCATGACGGCGACCTCGTCGGCCATCGCCTTTTCCAAGGCCCAGTTCGGCAACGGCTCGAACTCGAGGGCGAAGCTGAATCCGGCGCGCGCCATCACGCGGCCGGTCGAATCGAACACCACCGCCTCGGACAGCGAGCGCAATGCCGCCTGGGTGGTCACGATCTGATTGAAGCGTTTCGGGTTGCTCATCAGAGTCGGGCCTTCGCGGCTGATGTCGCTCGCCATCGCCAGAACGTCGGCGCGGATGTTCTGCTGGTGCTCGTGAAGATAGGCCTCGGCCACCGCCACCGATTCGCGCAGCGCCGTGCGCACGCGGTCCGAGAACCAGGCCTGCATTCCGAGATCGAGGAACAGGACGGAAAAGATCGCGACGATGACCGCCGGGGTCGCGGCCACCAGCCCGAACAGCAGCACCAGCCTGGTGTGCAGACGCGATCCGGCGGACCCCCGGCGCCTGGCCACCCACACCGCCACCACCCGGCGCGCCACGATGACGGCGAGCACGAGCATCAGCGCCAGGTCGATGTTGAGGATGACGAGAACGGCGGTCGGGTCGGGGCTCGCCGGCGCCGACTGGGTCAAGATCACATAGGTGGCGATGCCCGCGGCGGCGGATGCGATCAGCAGGGCGACGACGAGTTTCCGCCCCAGGCCCACGCGCGACCCCCATGCCCCCAGCCGGTGCAGGAGCATGGCGACGTGTCCGGCCGGTTCAGCCGCGGTGTCGCTCGTCATGAATATTCCGTCGCAGCCGGTGGTCTCTTCGCCGGCGGTCTATTCGCTGGTGGTCTATTCAACGAATATTTCCGCGCCCGGCGCGATCCGGCGCCCGTTGGAAACATTATTTTACGCCCCGTATCACCTGGATGTCCAACTCGCGAATCTTCTTGCGCAGGGTGTTGCGGTTAACGCCCAGGAGCTGGGCCGCCTTGATCTGATTGCCGCGCGTGGCCTCGAGCGTCAACGCGATCAGCGGACGCTCCAATTCCTTCAGCACGCGCCCATAGAGCCCGGCCGGGGGAAGCGAGGATTTATGGGCGCCGAAATACTCGCGCAGGTGCCGCTCGATCGCGCCCGAAAGCGAATCCGGCGTGGTGGCGGCGTTGGCTCCCACCGGCGGCAGCGCCTCGGCCAGCTCCGCCTCGATGGCGTCGACGCCGATGGTCTCCTGGGAATAGAGAGCGGCCAGGCGGCGCACCAGATTCTCCAGCTCGCGCACGTTGCCCGGCCAGCGGTAGGCGCGCAGCCGCTCGATCGCGGCCGGATCGAGACGCTTGGCCGGCAGTCCCTCGGCGCTCGCCAGCGCCAGGAAATGCCGCACCAGGGCCGGGATGTCCTCGGTCCGCTCGCGCAACGGCGGCAGACGGATCGGCACCACGTTGAGGCGGTAGAACAGATCCTCGCGGAACAGCCCCTGGTCGATGAGCTGGCGCAGATCGCGGTGGGTCGCGGCGATGATGCGCACGTTGGCGCGGATCGGCGTGCGGCCGCCGACCGTGGTGTATTCCCCCGATTGCAGCACGCGCAGGAGCCGGGTCTGGGCCTCGAGCGGCATGTCGCCGATCTCGTCGAGGAAGAGCGTGCCGCCTTCGGCCTGCTCGAACCGTCCCGAGTTGCGCGAGGTCGCCCCCGTGAAGGCGCCCTTCTCGTGGCCGAACAGCTCGCTTTCGATCAGCTCGCGCGGGATCGCCGCCATGTTGACCGCCACGAACGGGCCGTTGCGCCGCTTGCCGTAGTCGTGCAGCGCGCGCGCCACCAGCTCCTTTCCGGTCCCGGATTCGCCGGAGATCATGACCGTGAGGTCGGTGTTCATCAGGCGCGCCAGCACCCGGTAGGTTTCCTGCATGGCGGGCGAGCGGCCGATGAGCGGCAATTGCTCGTCGCCTTCCTCGCGGCTCAGATCTTCCTCCGCCGTCGGCCGGCGTTCGGTCAAGGCCCGGCGCACCACGCCGACCAGCTCGTTGAGGTCGAAGGGCTTGGGCAGGTACTCGAACGCGCCCCGCTCGGTGGCCTTCACCGCGGTCAGCAGCGTGTTCTGGGCGCTCATGACGATGACGCGCAGATCGGGCCGGATCTTCCGGATCCGCGGGATGAGGTCGAGGCCGTTCTCGTCGGGCATCACCACGTCGGTGATGACGAGATCGCCCTGCCCGTCCGCGACCCAGCGCCACAGCGTCGCGGCATTGCCGGTGCTGCGCACCTCGTAGCCCTGCCTTCCCAGCGCCTGATCGAGCACGGTGCGGATCGCCCGGTCGTCGTCCGCCACCAGAATCGTCGCCGCAGCCATCAGGCGTCTCCGCCTTCGGGATAAAGCGGCAGGCGCACCCGGAACACGGTGCGGCGCGGCTGGCTGTCGAACTCGATCACGCCGCCGTGGTCGTTGACGATCTTGGCCACCAGCGCCAGCCCCAGCCCGCTGCCGCCGGGCTTGGTGGTGACGAAGGGATCGAACAGGCAGGTGCGCAGATCCTCGGGGATCCCGTCGCCGTTGTCCTGCACGCTCACCATGAGGGGCAGCTCCATGCGGCTCGCGCTGCCCGGAACCGCCAGGCGCACGCCGTGCTGATAGGCGGTGGAGAGGACGATCTCGCCGCCTTTCCGCGGCACCGCCTCGGCCGCGTTCTTGACCAGGTTCAGGAACACCTGGATCAGCTGGTCGCGGTTGCCGTGGACCGGGGGAAGCGACGGGTCGTAGTTCTCGATGAAGCGCACGCCGCGCGCGAAGCCGCTTTCGGCCAGGCGGCGCACATGTTCCAGCACCCGGTGGATATTGACCGCCTCGCGGTCGATGCGGCGCTTTTCCGAGAACACCTCCATGCGGTCCACCAGCGCGCAGATGCGGTCGGTCTCGTCGCAGATCAGCTCCGTCAGTTTGCGGTCGGCTTCGGTGGCGCTGAGCTCGAGGAGCTGCGCCGCGCCACGAATGCCCGAAAGCGGATTCTTGATTTCGTGCGCCAGCACGGCGGCCATGGCGGTCACCGAGCGGGCGGCGTTGCGGTGGGTGAGCTGGTGGTCGATCTTGTCGGCGATCGAGCGCTCGCGGAACGTGACCACGATCGAGCCGTCGCCTTCCGACAGGGGCGACACCTGGATGGTCACGAAATGGTCGCCGATGCGCGGGCTCGAGATCGTCACGCCGTGCTCGAAGACGCTGTGGCCCGCCGCGTGCACCTGTTCGATCAGGCTGAACAGCGGGCTGTCGCCGGAGATGAGATCGGGAAGCCGGCGCGTGCAAAGCTGATCGGCGCTGGAAGCGAAGAAGTTTTCGGCGGCCAGATTGGCGAATTCGATGCCCCCGTCCCGCCCCACCACGATCACGGCGTCGGCGAGCGCGTTGAGCACCGCCGCCGAAGCGTCACGGCGGACCTGGTCGGCGCCCGCAAAGGTCGCCGCGTCGGACAAGCCCGCGGCCGGCCGCCGTGCCTGGGGATTGCGCGCCATCACGCCGCTTCGCGTTCGATCAGGGGCTCGTAGAAGGCGGCCAATTTCGCCCTCACCTCGGCCGCCGTGGCGCGCCGGTTGACGTCGGCGCGGAATTCCGCCGAACCGGGGAGGCCCTTGCAATACCAGCCGATGTGCTTGCGCGCGATCCTGAGCCCCGTGTCGTGGCCGTAATGGCAGAGCATGTCTTCGAAATGGGCCAGGATGTTGCGGTATTGCGCGCCAAGGGGCGGGTCCGGCAGCTTTCCGCCGGTGGCGAGATAATGGCCGACCTGGCGCAGGAACCACGGCCGGCCGTAGCTGCCGCGCCCGATCATCACGCCGTCGGCGCCCGACGCCTCGAGGCACGCCTTGGCGTCCTCGACGGTCGCGATGTCGCCGTTGGCGATGACCGGGATCTTCACCGCGGCCTTCACCTCGCCGATGAAGGCCCAGTCGGCGCGGCCCTGATACATCTGACAGCGCGTGCGTCCGTGCACCGTGAGCATCGTGATGCCGCACGCCTCCGCGACCCGGGCCAGAAGCGGCGCGTTGCGGTTGTCCCCGTCCCAGCCGGTGCGCATCTTCAAGGTCACG
>JBAVNO010000062.1:0-2426 GCA_049691095.1 Alphaproteobacteria bacterium
CAGCCGGGAAGCCCGATTACGCATTTCTCATTCTTGCGTATCCGTGTGTCGGCCACCGCGCAATTCCCCGCTCATGGTCAATAGAAGCAAGAGTACCACCGACATTTGCACATGCGACAAGGGATTAGTATTGTAAATTGTGATCATGGTTATCTTGAATGCCGGGTCGTTTTTCGCATGCACAGATTAGGTCCAGTCAGGGCGGCAGGAAGCGAAGTTCGTGAGAATCGGCCGTGGAACCGACCGTCGGCTGGGCCGAAGGAGTGTCGCTCAGCAAAGTCCTAGTCCTCGTTGGCCTGAAGCAGCGCGAGCAGGCCTTCGAGAAGGCGCGACGGGCTGGGCGGGCAGCCGCGGATATGCAGATCGACCGGCACCACCGCGGACACGCCGCCCACGCAGGCATAGCTGTCTGCGAACAGCCCGCCGTCGAGCGCGCAGTCGCCGACCGCGACCACCCATTTCGGGTCGGGGGTCGCCCGGTACGTCCTCTCCAGCGCCTCGCGCATGTTCGCGGTCACCGGACCGGTCACCAGCAGCACGTCGGCGTGCCGGGGCGAGGCGACGAAGCGGATGCCGAACCGCTCGAGATCGTAGAAGGCGTTGTTGAGCGCATGAATCTCGAGCTCGCATCCGTTGCACGACCCGCCATCCACCTCGCGGATCGCGAGGCTGCGGCCAAGGCGCTGGCGTGCCGCGCGATCCACCGCGGCGGCGAGCTCGGCGAGCGCCTCTTCGGCCGGCGGCGGCGGGCTTTCCGTCAGCGGCGGCGAGAGGAGATTGAGGAAGAGGAGACGGCGCATGGCGATCGCTACAGGTCGTGGCCCGAATACGAGCAGTTGAACGATTTGTTGCACAACGGAAAGTCGGCGACGATGTTGCCCTCGATGGCGGCCTCGAGCAGCGGCCACTGGAACCACGACGGATCGCGCAGATGGCAGCGGTCCACGCGCCCGCCCGGCCCAAGCCGCAGCCACACCAGGATGTCGCCGCGGAATCCCTCGACCAGCGCCATGCCCTCGGCAACATGGTCGAGACCGCCGGGCGCGGCCTCGGCGCGCACGGCGCCATCGGGCAGGCTTTCCAGAATCTGCCCGATGAGGGCGACGCTCTGCTCAACCTCGCGGATGCGGAGCCAGATGCGGGCGTTGACGTCGCCCTCGTCGCGGACCGGCACCTCGAACCGAAGTTGGTCGTAAGGCGCGTAACCGGGACTGCGCCTCGCATCGAAGGCCCGTCCGGCGGCGCGGCCGATGAATCCGCCGCATCCGAACCGGCGCACCAGCGCGGCCGAGATGGTGCCGGTCCCGACCGTGCGGTCCTGGAGCGACGCGGTATTGTCGTAGAGTTCGATGAGCTGCGGGAAACTGCGGTGAATTTCGGCGATGAGGGCCCGAAGGAGCGCCGTGCCGTCCGCCCCCAGGTCGATGGCGCAGCCGCCGGGCACGATACGGTCCATGAGCAGCCGGTGCCCGAAACAGGCCTCCGAGGCCCTGAGCACGCGCTCGCGCAATACGGCGCAATGGGCGTGCATCAACACGAAGGAAGCGTCGTTGCAGACGGCGCCGATGTCGCCGAAATGGTTGGCCAGGCGCTCGAGCTCGGCCATCAGGGCGCGCAGCCGGACCGCCCGCGCCGGCACGCCGATTCCGGCCGCGTCCTCGGCCGCGCGGGCGAAGGCGAGCCCGTAGGCCACGGTGCTGTCGCCCGAGACGCGGCCGGCGAGCCTGGCCGCCCGGTCGAGATCGGCGCCCTGCATCAGCCCCTCGATCCCCTTGTGGACGTAACCCAGTCGTTCCTCGAGGCGGACCACCGTCTCGCCGCTGGCGGTGAAGCGGAAGTGTCCCGGCTCGATGATCCCGGCGTGGACCGGCCCGACCGGGATCTGGTGCAGGTCCTCGCCTTCCACCGGCAGGAACGGGTACGCACGGGGCGCATCGCCTGCCACGGCCTTGGCCGTTCCCAGGGGATGGGCGGTGCTCCAGCGGCCATGATCGAGCCACGGGCGGTCGTCGGGCGACGCTTCGGCGACGAGGCCGAACAGATCGGCGATGGCGCGTTCCGGCCGTATCGCCGCGGGATTCAGCCGCGCCACCGACGGGAAGCGGCCTTCGGGACATTCCAGGCTGACGACTCCGATGCCGCCCTGCTCATTGTCGAGAAGCGCCATGTGCACGGCCTGCGCCTCGCCCCACAGGCCGAGCAGGGTCAAGCGTGCCTCGAACAGGTACCGCGACGCCGTTTCCCATACTTCGCGCGAAACCGCCGTGCGCGGCCACGGCCGGTGATGACCGACCGCCCGGCCTTGGCTTAGAAGCTCGCTCAGTGCGGGCATGTCCGCCCTCCCTCCCGCTCAGCCCAAGAGCCGCGCCACGTGCTGGAACCAGGCGACCAGCGGGGCCGGCAGGTAGATGCCCGCGATCAGGACC
>JBAVNO010000063.1:0-1643 GCA_049691095.1 Alphaproteobacteria bacterium
ATCGCCCTCCATGCGATGCTTCGGCCCCGCGCCCGTTATCTTCCCGGCGAGTGCGAGGTCGGCGAAGGCGGCCATGAGGGCCGAGCCGGTGGCGATCCTGGCGATGGCGAGATCGCGCGCGGCGCCACCGGCCGCGAGGTCGGCCTGGACCTGTGGCGCCAGGAAGCCCATCGGGGTCCTCTTCGCGGCCCAGCGAAAGATGTTTGTGGGCGTGCGCACGAAGGTGGCGAGCATGAGGCGGCCGACGGGGATCTCCAGATCGCCGATCCTGGCGTTGAAGCCGTTCACGGCGTCGGCCAGGCTCTTCCCGACGCCGGTCAAGGGATCGTTGAACGTGCCGGTCACGGCCTGCGCCCTTCCCTGCTCCCACAGCCATTCCGGCGGGTTCGAGACCAGATCGTCGATGTGCTTCGAGAGCGCCTCTCCGCCGAGACCGTTCTTCCAGCCGTCGCGGAGCGCGAGCGCGTACATCTCGCCGTACTGGTTGACGGTCTTGGTCAGCTCGTCGCCGGCCATCATGTGCCGCGTCGGGATCGCCATCTCGAGATAGCGCATCGCGGCGCCCGTGGTCTGGCGCGGCCCCCATGGCCCGCCCTTCGGCGCGATCGAGGTGACGAGGTCGGCCTGCGGCGCGGCGATCCCGGCCCCGGTCTCGACGCGGCTTCCGGCGGCGAAGGTGCTCTCGCCAGTGGTCCATGCCTTCCAGGCAAGCCGGAGCCCGTACTTGAAGCCCTGGATCTGGCCGGCCAGCCGCGCGCCTGCCTCCCCGGGGGCGACGTTGCCGCCGATCTTGGAGGCGAGCCAGGTCTCGGGCACCTGCATCAGCGTGGCCAGACTGGTGTCGCCGATGTTCACGACGTCGGTTGCCGGATTCGAGAGCAGCAGGTTCGACCAGACATAGACGATCTTGTCCCGCGTCGTGGCCCTGGCGGCCCGCTCCACGAACGGCACGAGCTCTTCCGCCGGCAGCGCCGCGATCTTCTTGGCGAGATCGACGTTGACCGCGGTGCCGCCGGTCTGGTCGATGATCTGGTTGACGGCGTCGAGCATCCTGCCCTGGGACTTCCGGAGCGCGGCCTGGATCTGGAGGGCGCGCGCGATCTCCGCCGACTGACCCTTGAGCGTGCGCATGATTCCGTAGGTCAGGGTGAAGGCTTCCTGGAACCGCGCGATGTCTTCCGGCGCCTGTGTCGCCGCGGCCTTCGCGGCGAACTCCTGCAGCTTCGCGGCCGAGGACTGTGCCAGCATCCCCGTGGCCATGATCTGGCGGCGGTCGAAGAGCTTCGATTCCAGGCCGCTGGCGAGTTGCCCCGGCGTCAGGCCCAGCTTTCCGGCCTGCATCTTGGTCACGGCGTTCGAGATGACCTTCTCCTCGGGCAGCATCCGCGCGATGTCGTCGATCGCGGCGATGACCTGGCCCGGCCCCTCGAAGTGCGTGGTGTTGAGCTGCGGCGCGGCCTTGCGGAACTCCTCGACCGAAATCTCGCCCTTGAGATACCTGGTCGCCTTCTCGGTCAAGTCCGGCGGCACATCGAATAGCCTGGCCGCGGGCCCGGATGCCCCTGCTGGCGCCACGGCCCCTGCGGCCGCCCCTGGCGCGGCCTGGCCCTCGGCGGGTGGCTTGACCCCGGCCAGCCCCTCTC
>JBAVNO010000064.1:0-10809 GCA_049691095.1 Alphaproteobacteria bacterium
CCACAGTCCGGCGGGTGGCCGGTCAGCCGTGGCGCCGGCGCGAGGGCTTGCGGATCCCGGCGAGAAGCCGCTCGCGATTTTGCCGCAAGCTTTCGGTGATGGTGATCGCGGCCTCCAGCGCCTTCAGCCCATCCTCGCCGCTGACGAGCGGCGGCGTTCCGGTGCGCACCGAATGGGCGAACGCCGCGATCTCGCGCGCCAGCTCATCCACCTCATCGTAGCTTTGGGTCTCGGCGAGAATCTCCGCAAAATCGGCGCCCGCGGCCGTCCCGGCCTTGCGCACGAGCGTGACCGTGCGGTTCATGAAGTCGATCCCGATGTACGAATCGGGCTGGAAGATTCGCATCTTGCGCTCCGCCTTGGTGCTGACGCGGCTCGCCGTGATCGACGCGACGCAGCCGTTGGCGAACCGCACTCTCGCGTTGGCGATGTCCTCGGAAGGCGACAGGACGGGCGTTCCCACCGCGTCCACGGATTCCACCGGAGCATTCACCAGCGAGAGGATGAGATCGATGTCGTGGATCATCACGTCGAGGATCACGTTGACGTCGGTTCCGCGGGGCTTGAACGGCGCGATGCGGTAGGACTCGATGTACAGCGGCATCGTGATCCGGTCGTGCACTGCGAGCGTCGCGGCGGAGAATCGCGCCAGCTGGCCGATTTGGAGCAGCACGCCGCGCTGCGCCGCCAGATCGATCAGCTCTCGGGCCAAGGCGGGGTCGTCGGTGATCGGCTTCTCGAGCAGAACATGGACGCCGTGCTCGATAAAATCCTTGGCCACCTCGAAGTGAGCCTTCGTGGGAACCGCCACCGTCACCGCGTCCACCTGGCCCAAGAGCTGCCTGCAGTCGGTCAGGCCCTCCACGCCGAGCTCGGCGCCCACGGCCGCCGCCCGCGCCCCGTCGATGTCGGCCACCGCAATGAGTCGCGCGTCCGGCAGCGCCGCAATCTTCTTGGCGTGGAGGGCGCCGAAATAGCCCACCCCGACCACCGCCATGCGCAATGGATCCTTGCTGATTGCCTTGATCGTCACGATGCGCCCCCTGGTATCAAACTCGCCGCCCGAGCCCGGCGCTCAGCCGCCGCGTCCACCCCTTCGCCAGCGCACCCTGGTGCGTCGAGGGCCAATGCACAACCGTCAATGCGAACTTCCGGCACGTCCACGGCAATATGTCGCATCTACATGCCGGCCACACGCAATATTTTGTAGCACGTCGAACCTTCCGTGCGACCAGGCCCGGCGATTTCCCGGCCGCGACGGCGGGCGGAACTCGGCCCGTCGACCTCTGATAACCGATGGCGTGGGGAATCCCAAACGGAAACACCCAACAGCCTGAATACGCAGGTATTTTTGGTCTTGCGAAGCCGCACATGGGATCGGTCCAAAACTTCTCTACGACTTATCCACAAGAGGCTTGCAATCGAACGGCCAAGGTTAACAAAATATGGTCATACCAGTTAGCCCGCGATGCCTGAGCCGTTGAGCATTAAAGCGCATCAAAAAGCGGGATGGGGGAGGACGAATAATGGGGACGTACGAAGACCTCGCGGGCGCGCATGGTCGCAAGATTTTTTACCGCGCCGAGCGGTTCAAGGCGCGCGACCTGTTTGGAAGGCTCGTTCCGGAGGTGGACGTCGGCGGTCTTTCGTTGACGCTCGACGACCTCAGCATGAGCGGGCTTGCCGGATTCGCCGATCAGGAGGCGTCGGAGCATGTGCGCGTGGGCCTCGAGCTTCCGATTCGCCTTCGCACCGGCGATGCGATTCTCCACCATGCCAAGGCCCGCATCTGCCGGGTCGACCCCCGCCATCGCGGCACCCGGATCGCCCTGAACTTCGTCACCAATTGCCTCGATGTTTGCCACGCCGTCGCTCGGCATCGGGAAGTCTCGCTCCGCCAGGAGCTCGACCTGGACCTTGTTCCGACAAACGGGCTGATTGCCGATGAATACCGTACGTTGGCCACCGATGTCGTCCACATGGTTCGACGCTATGGCGCTGCGCTGCGGCGGATCGCGAGCCTGGGCAACGGCTCGGCGGAGGCCAACGAGGCCCGCATGACGCACGCCCTGAACGCGTGCGAGGAACGACTCATCCCGGAATGGCGGATGCTTTGGCACCGTGCCAACGAGATCGTGGCGCCGATCATGTCCGATCCCGACAAGCTGCGCGCGACCAAGCATTTCACCGAGCTGGTCGTCACGCCGGATTTCCTGGACGGCCCCATTTGGGAGCGCAGCTACCGCAAGCCGCTCGGATACCCCGGCGATTACGAGGTCATGAATCAGGTTTATTCGTGGCGCCGCGAAGGCGGGACGCCGCTGGGCAAGCTCTTGCAGCGAATCGGGCTGGACGTCGCCGAATGCATCGCGACGCGTATGGTCATGATCCAACAGGCCATCGGCCAAGTCGTTGCCTCGGCCGAGACGGCCGGGCCATTGCGCATCACCAGCATCGGATGCGGCCCGGCACAGGAAGTGTTCAATTATCTGCAGCTTAGGTCGTTGTCGCGGCCGGTCGAGTTCACGCTCGTCGATCCGGAACACGAGGCGGTGTCCTATGCCTACCGACGCATCTACCCGGAAACCGTGCGGTTATCGCCCAACGCCGCCGTGCACGGGCTGGAAATGTCGTTTGCGCAGATCATCAAGGCCGACGATCTCGTGCACAAAGTTCCGTCCCAGGACCTCATATACTCGGTGGGCCTCGTCGATTACTTGACGCTGCGGCGCACCCGTGAACTGGTGCACCGGCTCTACGATCAGCTTGCCCCGGGCGGGCTCCTCATCATCGGCAATATGAAGGACACGCCCATTGGCAATCTGTGGCCGATGGAGTTCATTTGCGACTGGAGCGTGAACTACAGAAGCGAGGCCGAAATGCTGTCCCTCGCCGACGGCCTCGATCCCGCCTCCGTGGCGATCAAGCCCGACCCCACCGGGCGCGTCTTGATGCTGTATTTGCGAAAACGCCGAGCCTGAGGACGCCGGGGTGATCAGCCGTTGGCGGCGAGCAGCCGCGGCGTCGTGATCTCGCCGTCTTGCCTGACCCGTGCAGCCGGGAATTTCGCCGTGACCGTGGTTCCGACGCCGAGCGTGCTTTGCAGTTCCAGTTGGCCGCCGTGAAGCTCGACGATCTTGCGCACGAGCGGCAGTCCCAGGCCGGTGCCCGTATGCTGGCGGCTATAGGCGCTTTCGACTTGGACGAAGGGCTCGAGAACCTTGGTCAGATTCTCGGCGGCGATGCCGACGCCCGTATCCGAAATCGCGATCCGGTAGCTGCCGTCGTTTTCCGGCCCGCTCGTGACCGTTACGGCGCCCCCCGGCAAGGTGAACTTGACCGCGTTGGAAACGAGATTGATGACCGCCTGACGCAGCAGTCTCGAGTCGGCGAGCAGGAACGGCCGTTGCTCCGGCACCTCGAACGACAGGCGGATGCCCTGGGCGGCGGCGGTGTCGCCGAACATCCGTAGGCAATCGTCGATCACCGAGCAGGGCTGAACCACATCCTCGTTCAAGGTGAGCTTCCCTGCCTCGGCCTTGGAAAGGTCGAGGATGTCGTTGATGATTTCCAGCAGATGCGCGCCGCTGTCGCAGATGTCCTTGGCATAAGACTGGTAACGCCCGGATCCGAGAGGTCCGAACATCTCCCGTTCCATCATCTCCGAGAAACCGATGATGGCGTTCAACGGCGTGCGCAGTTCGTGGCTCATGTTGGCGAGGAATACGGTCTTGGCCTCGTTGGCCGCCTCGGCCTTCGCCAGAAGATGGTCCGAATGCGCCTTCTCGCGCAGCAGGAGTTGGGTGTTCACGTAATTGGAACGGATGTAATACTCCTGCGCATAGCTCGAGAAGAAACCGACCGCGCTCGCCATCGCCAGGAAGAAGTCGTTATTGACGAGGACGTCGATGGGGATCGGATTGGTGTACGCCGCCGTCACCTGATAGGCCGCGCACAGCGCAATCGCGATCCCGGCGCCGATGGTGTGCCGCAGCCGTATGAGGCTCGTGCAGTAAGTCACGACCATGATGAGCCCGGCATAGTACCAGTAACTGCCCGGCGGATTGCCGATCGCCGTCATGGCCACGACGCTGCCGCCCGCACTCAGCATCGTGAGGGAAAGCGCCGGTTGGGCCCAACGGGTGAAATGGGAGCTGTAGGTGAACAGCAGAACGCTGAGGAGAATCGGAATCGTAACGAGGTAGCGGACCGTCCAGACCTGCCACAGCACGTCGAACATGATGTAATAATCGAGGATTCCGAAAATGGACCACAGGCCCATTCCCGCCGCGACGGCGAGCCTGATGATGGGGAGCGAGTCGTGAAGATGCTCGCGCAGGTACTCGCGCTCCACCGCCTTGTCGACGAAGCGCAGGCTGACAAGTCTCAGTTCGAGGGACCGCCCGTCGGGTCTTATGAGTTGGGTCGACTCACCAGTCATCACCGTGCGGGGCTCATCGCAGCCTAGACCTTGTGCGAATGCTGCGGTCTGCGCTCGCTCGCTTCGCCGCGGAACCCTAGCAAAAATGAGTAAATGGCTTATTAATATAGCGCCCTGCGGTCCGGTAACCCACAGATAAGCAAAAGCCTTTTTGGCCCGGTGCGGAGCCTGCCGCAGGCGGCGCGCCACTCGGGCGCGGCCGCGCCCAGGCGGTCCCGTTGGTGAAAAATTAACCAAACCCGCACACCCTTACATTCGCCGCGGCCGCGACGTTGGTGCCGCGTCGAGGGGAATGGACGCCATGCCTGAAACATCCGCACCTCCACCTGCCCCGAGCTCGTCTTTAGGTGCTGCGCGAGCGCGCTTTTACGGATCGCGCATGGTGCATCCGGGTGTGCGCGTCGCATGGCTGACCGCGGCCGGACTGGTCGCCGGCTTGGTCGCCGGCTCTGCCGAGGCGGCCGGTTTCTACCTTCAGGACCAAAGCGTCAGGGGGGTGGGCCGGGCCCACGCGGGCGACGGGGCGATCGCCGACGACGCCAGCACGATCTATTTCAACCCCGCCGGGATGACGCAGCTCAAGCAGGCGGAGTTCGACTTCGGCCTCAACCTCATCATGCCGCACACGGGCGTGACCGACCTCGGCTCCACCGCGACGACGCCGGGCACCGGCGGCGGGCCCCTCCCCTTCACGGGCAACGACGGCGGCAATCCCTTCAGCCCCGCGCCGGTCGGACATCTGTATCTGGCGATGCCGCTCAAGGACGATCGGACCTGGCTCGGCCTCGGCCTATCGGCGCCGTTCGGCCTCAACGTCCGCTACACGCCCGGATGGTTCGGGCGTTACGACTCCACCAAGACGGTGCTGAAGACCATCGATATGGCGCCCACGGTCGCCTACAAGATCGCCGACTATCTATCGGTTGGCGGCGGCATCGACGTTCAATATGCCACCGCCAAGCTCGAGAATGCGATTCCCAACCCGCTGAATGCGGGCGGCCCGACGGCGGCGACCGACGGCGCGTTACGCGCCAAAGGCGACGACTGGAGCGTGGGATTCAACGCCGGCGTTCTCATCACGCCCATGACGGGCACGCGTATCGGCTTGCATTACCGGTCCGCCGTGACCCACCATTTGCATGGAGACACGATGATCTCCGGCCTGACCGGGCTGCTCTCTTCGTTCAACGGCAGCACGGCGACGACCGCGGAGATCGATCTTCCCGACATCGCGACCTTCGCCGTGGCCCACGACGTGACGCCGGACCTCACGCTGCTCGCCCATGTCATGTGGTTCGGCTGGACGCGGTTCAACGAGGTGCGCCTCAAATTCGCGAATGGCAGCGCGGATTCCGTGATTCCCGAAAATTACGAGAATACCCTCGCGTTCGCCCTCGGCGCCGAATACGCGGCGGCGCCGCATTGGCGCGTGCGGGGCGGCTTCCAATATGACGAAACCCCGACCATCAATGGATTCCGTGACACCCGCGTGCCGGATGGCAGCCGGTATTGGTTCTCGGGCGGCGCCACCTACGCGGTCACCGACAACCTGGATGCCGACTTTTCCTATGCGCACGTGCTGTTCGACGACACCAACGTCGCACTCACACGCACCTTCTTCGACGGCACCGCCGTCGCCTCCGCCATCAATCTGAATGGCGCCCTTTCGACCACGGTCGATTTCGTCTCCTTCAGTCTCCGCTACCGCTTCTGACCGTCGCAGGACACCGCATGCCGGCGGTCACGGGTTCCGGTCTCCGCACCCAACGCCGCGGGACGGCTGATCGGCAGTCCAGCGCAGCGGGCGCCGCGAAGGGTTCGTGCCGTGGCCGGGTGCGAACCCCTGACCCGGCCTGACGGCGCCAGAAACTTGGACACAGGAAAAGCCGGCAGGTTTCCCCGCCGGCTTCTCGCGATCCTCGTCGGACTGCGGCGTTACATGCTGCAGCGGTCCGTCGGCTTATCCTTGTACGGCGAGTTGCTGTGCTCGCGGTCGAAGACGACGTTGTTGTCGACCAGCAACTTGTCGAGAATGAGATGATTCGGATCGCGGACGTCGTAAATATACTTGTCCTTCGATCCGCGGAAATCGTACGCGACCGTCAGCCGGCCGTCGTCCATGCCGAGCGTGGCGTCATGGCTGTACTTGACGGATTTCGGGACCGTGTTCCCTTGCTCCTTGGCGAACTTCGTGATCTTTCCGCTCTCCATGTCGGTCCACGCCGTGTTGCAGCCCCAGGTGGACCATTTTCCGTGATAGGCGTCCGCGGTTCCGGCCCATGCCGGCGCCGCAAGTGCAAGGGCTACGACTGCCAAGCTGGCACCAAAAATCTTTTTCATCGTTGACCTCCTAGGTTTCCGTTTTTTTACGTTATCGGTTGGACCCGGCGGAGGTTCGGGCATGATCGATTCGCGCGAGCGTTGGACTCGTTCGAATTAGTCGCGGCGGATGATCGCTTGAGACGACCCATCCGGACGTAGGCCCGTTGTCGCCGGGCCCCCCAATGCCGCCTTCGGCATTGCTGCTTTTGCACCTAACATTTTCAGCCGAAAGGTCAAACGTAAAAGCCGGATTGTGAACGCGTTTTAACGTTCGCCGTCACATTGTTTCAATCCCGCGTTCAGGGATGAAACGATCCTGCGCGAACGGCCCCGCCGCCTCATGATGGGAACGCGCCGCTATCCGTTTTGAAATGGGACGAGCGCGGCCCGGCGCTCATCGGGAATAGAGGCCGACGAGTTCGGCGCGGGCAAGCTCCTGGTCCCGGGCGGCCGTCAGCAACGCGTCGCAGCGCACCCGGTCGGGCAGGTCGAGATTCGCCACCTTCAGCGCATAGACCTCGAAGTGATAATGGTGGACGCCGTGGCCTTGCGGCGGGCACGGGCCTTTGTATCCCTCCACGCCGAAGTCGTTCAGCGCCTGGCGCGCCCCTTCGGCCGTCGCCCCGATCGGGAATCCCTCCTTGAGCTGGCGGCCCGGCGTGAGATCGAAGATTCCCCAATGGTAGAAGGTGTGTCCCGGCGCATCGGGGTCATAGCAGACGAGCGCGAAGCTCAGCGCCGTTCCCGGCCCATTCAACCACGACAAGGGCGGCGACGCGTCCGCGCCGTCGCAGGAATGGCGCTTCGGGATCGCTTGGCCGTTTTGGAACGCCGCGCTCGAGAGCGCGAACGGCTCCATCTTGAGGACCACGCGGGCGAGCGACGGACCCGGACGAACGATTGCGGCGGCGCCCGCCGCAAGGCCCAGTTGCGCCGTCCGCATCAGGAACCGGCGGCGATCGTCGTCCGTCCGGTGCCTCGAGCGCTTTTCCGCCATGGGCTTTCTCCCTGTAGAGCCGACCCGCGCGCCGGTCGGACGGAGTGTGCACCTTCGCATCGCCGCAGGGAAGATGGCGTGGAAGTCCGGCCCGGAAGGACGCGCGCGCTAGTCCTCGCCCCGCTGTCCAAACGCGCGGCGCGCGACACCGCCCAGCCATGCCGATAGTCCTAAGGGCAGGGTCAACACGGCAAAGATCGCGGCACCCAAGGGAAGGAGCGCGCCCACGCCGGTTGTGACCAGCATGGTGATGAACTGCGCGCCCGTCATGGCGATCGCGTAGCGCCATGGATGCCGGGGCGCGAAATAGCCCATGAACGCCGCCGCGACGAGCATCAGCGGCAAGCCCACCGATGCGTAGAGGGGCGAGTCCCATGCCTCGTTGCGCTCCCCGACATGGGCGATGACGATCCACACCATCGCACCGAAGGCGGCAGCGAAGCTCGTCATGGGCGACATCTCCCCAGCGCTTGGACCAAGGGGGCTGGTCTATCGTGAAGGCGAAAAGATTTCATTCACCGGACGTTCACGGCTCCGCGGGTTTGGCCAGGACGATCGACCAATAATCGGAATAGGCGGTTTTCCCGGGCGCGGCGCGCGCATGGCCGATCCCCGCATGCCGCACCTCGGGCAGCAGCAGGTTGCGCGCGTGGCGCGGGCTCTGGAGCCATACGGCGACGGTCTCCTCGGGGCCGGCCGTGCCGCCGCCGACGTCCTCGGCCACGACCGCGAACGCATAGCCGACGCGCGCCATCCTCTCGGTCAGCGTCCCGTCCGCCCCGTCGTGGAACAGCGCGCCCCCCGCGGCCATCGCCTCGGCATGGGACTGGGCCGCACGGGTCAGCCGCAAGTCGATGGCAATCGGCGCAAGCCCGTGCTCGGCCCGCGCCGCGTTGACCCGCGTCACCATCCTCGCGGCGTCGTCACCCGCGCGGACTGCGGCAGGAAGACCCACCAGGAGCGCCGCCGCGATGACCGCGGCCGAAATCCGGATCATCCCGGAACATTAGCAGCCGATCCGCCCTCCCAGGCAAGCTTTCGCCGGGGCGGGCGCTCGGCGCATTGCCGACGGGGCACAATGACGATTCGGCGCAATGCCGACGGGGCACAATGACGATTCGGCGCAATGCCGACGGGGCACAATGACGATTCGGCGCAATGACGGCTCGCCATGCGCCGCACCCCTATGCCCAAAGCCCAGCCCAATGCCTATATTGAGACTGTCGCAGGCGTGGGGCCACGAGGGCCCTTGCTTCACCGTCCCACGGCCTGGCTCGTTTCGCCGGCCCGACGGAAAATGAAGGGAGAAACACATGATCGGTTTTCGACGAACGCTTGCGGCTGTTTTCGCGGCCACTGTCCTCACCACTACGGGTCCCACATCGGCCGGTGCCGGAACCGATTGGGCGCAGGTCGAGCAGGTGCTGGGCCGGCATGGCACGGCACAGCCGGGCGGCGTCTACCGTTTCGCCATACCGCGCTCCGATTTGGCGGTGGTGGACGACGGCGTGGATATCCGCCCGTCGTTGGCGCTCACCTCCTGGCTCGCCTTCAAGGACGTGAAGGGCGGCGCCGTCGTCACCGGCGATCTCGTGCTCATCACCGAGGAAGTGAGCCCGGTCATGGCGCGCTTGCTGGATGGCGGCATCGAGATCACGGCCCTGCACAACCATCTGATCGGCTCGGTGCCGCCGATCATGTACATGCATGTCTTCGGACGCGGTGACCCGGTGCGGCTGGCGGTGGCGCTGCGCGCCGCGCTCGATCAAGCCGGGACGCAAGCCGACGCGGACGCGACCTCCGCTGCCCCGCCCGAGGATACGGACGTCGATACCGCTAGCCTCGACCACATCATGGGATTGAAGGGCGAGAGCGCGGGCGGCGTCTATCACTTCACCGTGCCCCGGCCCGAAACGATCACCGAGGCCGGAATCGAGCTTTCCCCCGCCATGGGCGTCGCAACCGCCATCAATTTCCAGCCTACGCTGGGCGGAACCGCCGCCGTTACCGGCGATTTCGTCCTGACGGCGACCGAGGTCAATCCGGTTATCCGCACGCTGCGCGCCAACGGCATCGCGGTGACCGCCGTGCACAATCACATGCTGGAGGACACGCCCCGGCTTTTCTTCGTGCATTTTTGGGCCAATGGCGACCCGTCGGCGCTCGCCCGCGGCCTTCGCGCCGCCCTCGACAAGACGGCATCGGTGCATGGATGAGCGCGAAATCCGCGAGGCACGGCGGGCCCCGATTCAGGTCTTGGTGTCGCCGCCCGCGAACGTTTCGGCCAGGGCCTGATAGACGCCGACCGGGCACACGAGCCGGGAGGTGGCATAGGCGATGATCGACGCGGCCATGAGCGGCACCAGCATGGCGTGGTTGTCGGTCATCTCGGTCACGATGACGAAGGCGGTGATCGGCGCCTGCACGACGCCGGTGAAATAGGCCACCATTCCGAGCGCGATCACGGCTCCCGTCGGCGTCCCCGGCAAGAACGCCGCCAGATTGGCGCCGAGCCCGGCGCCGGCGGCCAGAGACGGCGAGAAGATGCCGCCCGGGATTCCACTGATGGCGGACAGTGCCGTGGCCGCCAGCTTGAGCAGCCCGAAGTTCCATGGTGCGCCGCCCGTCTCAGAGAGCAGCGTCTTGGCGTGGGCATAACCCGAGCCGTAGATCGAATCGCCCGATGCCAGCCCGGCGACGGCGACGCCGAGCCCGCACAACGCGGCAAACGCGACCGGATGGCGGCCGATCCACGCCCCGGCGCGCCCGGGAAACCCGCGCGCGGCCTCGATCAGGATGCGGCTGAACACGCCGCCCAAGAATCCCCCCACCACGCCGCACACCGGCACCGCGACCCAGTCCAGCGGGCCGTGTAGCGCCGCCGCCGTGGCGCCGAAATACGTGTAATTGCCGATGAGCGCCAGCGAGGTGAGACCGGCCGCGATGACGCCGCCGATGATGAGGCCGCTTGCCCGCACTTCGAACGAGCGGCTCATTTCCTCGATGCCGAAGACGATGCCGGCGAGCGGCGTGTTGAAGGCGGCGGCGA
>JBAVNO010000065.1:0-7145 GCA_049691095.1 Alphaproteobacteria bacterium
GTCGCCCCTTCACCCGCGGCCCCTGACATCCCCGCGCCGCCCGCAGCCGGCAAGGCTGGGGCCTGGAGCGCCCCCAGGAACGGCTGCCGGTTCCGGACGTTGTAGACCCGGGCCCACTCTTCCACGATGGCCTTCGCGGCGTCCGGGGCCTGGAAGATGATCGCTACGGTCGGAAACACCTTCGCGATCCCGGCCAGGGCCTGGAATCCTGCGTTGAAGTCCGCCCGCTGGCGGTCCTTGTCGGCCGTCTCGGACGAGCCGTACGGCTTGAACCGGAAGCGCCCCTTGAGTTGACTGGCCGTGAACCGGCCGCCCTCGAGTTCCGTCCCGCGCAGGGCCAGGGCCTTCGTCACGCTGTCCGGCGCTTCGAGGCCCTTGGGGTCGGCTTCGAGCGTCTGGACCCAAATCGCGTGCCGGAGCTGCATCACCTCCGCGATCGCCAGATGAAGGTGCCCGATGACTTCGTCCACCCGGACCGCACTCCCACCGGCCGCGAGCCGGTTCTCCCCCAGCGTGCGCTGTTCGTTCGATAGCACGCCGATGGCCGTGTCCGACAGGCCGCCGACGCGTTCCTTGGCCGAGATGAGTCCGCGCTCCTGTTCCACGATGGAGTTCGGCACGTCCGACACGACCAACTGCCGCACCTCCTCGTGGGCGTTAACGTGGATGACCCGGCCAATCCCGAAGGGCTCCGCCTCGGGATCCCAGAGGGCGTTGGCCGTGACCGTCATCGGGGCGTTCGTGGCCAGGGCCCCACGGTCCGCCTTCATGTTCCGCAGGGCGGTGTGTTCTTCGGCCAAGGTGAGCAGTTTGTCCCCGGCATAGGAGTAGCCGTACACCGCGTTCCGCCGCGGGAACAGCACGAACGGCACACACCTCGGGCGCCCGACCTGCATCACGAACGTGTCGAGTTTGACCCGCAGCACGGCCTGATGCTGCACCGACACCGTGACGACGTACCATTCCTCCCGGCCATCGTCGTCGAGGTCCGCCTTGAGGCTCAGTTCCCAAAGTTCTTTTTCGATCGACGGGCCCTGCTGGGGCGCAATGTCCGTCGTGGCGGTCGGCGGCTGTTCGCTCTCCCGGTCGCTCGACTCGCCGAGCAGCTTCACGGCCTCGGCGTCGTACATCCCGTCCTTGGCCCGCTCCTGAATCTCGGGCAACCGGAGCCAGAACCGCTTGGCGTAGCCCCAGAGTTGCCGCCGGTTCCGCGCGTGCCCGGGCAGGAACAGGAAGTCCTTCATCGAGATCGCGTCATATTGCGGGCCGAGCCGGCGGGTCTTCACGTAGTTCCGCTCGATCTTGGCGGAGGGCTCGACCGTCTCGCCCGTCTGGGCATCCTTCCGCGCCTCGACCGGATCCCCCGTCTGCGGGTCGAGCTTCAGTTTCGGTTGCTTGTCCGGCCCGAAGATCGGCCCGCCCTGGTCGTTCAGCTCGAGCGCGGCGTCCATCTGCTCGATGACCCGCCGGGTCTCGACCTTCTCGCTGACCTCGAGGACGAAGGCATCTTCGATGAGGGCGCCGTGGATGACCTTGGCGAGCTCGAGCGGGAGCCCTTCCTCGTGGATCTGCCATTCGTGGAACTCTTCCACGTACGGGGCCTTGGCCGCGTCCGCGCCCCAGCCTTCCACGAGGCAGAACGGCTCGACGCCAAACACGGCCTTCATCAGCCGAGAGCGGAGCGCGTCCACGTTCTCGGTGATGAAGTAGCTCGTCAGGTCGGCCGCGCCGGGGAACGGCCGATCGGCGGGGTCCGACCGCCCCTGCTCGTAGAACCAGTCGAACAGGTCGATGAGCCCGCCGTCATCGATCATGGCCGCGCGCGCCTGGCCGGCATCCTGGATCTCGCGGACCCAGTCCAGCGTGAGCGTCATCAGGCGGTCCGGCGCCAAGGTGACATCAAACGGCTTCGGCTTCGCGGGCGCGCGCCGGGCCATCAGCGGCCCTTGCCTTTCTTGGCCGGCTTCTTGCGCGGCACGGTGAGCGCGGGGAACGTCCCCGAGACTTGCGGCATCAGCAGTAGTCGCCGGGGCGCTTCGAGCCCATCATCGGCGGCGCCATGCGCTGCCCCTTCATCCCCGCCAGACTGCCCTTGGCGGGCTTCTTCGGTGCCGGCTTTTTCTTCGCCATCTCAAGCCTCCGACTCGACCGCTTTTAGGTCGAGGATGCGGGCCACTTCCGTCCCCAGATCACAGAGCGCATCTCTGGTGAGACGATCGACGGGGACGTCGGCCATCTCCAACGCGGCGAGGACGATGGACATCCGCTCAGTCGCCGCGTCTTTCTCCTTGCGGAAGTCGGCGATTGTCGTGGTCTGCGTCAGCCAAGAGGCCATTACTTGCCTCCCTTGTACGGAATCGGCTGGCCCCTGCGCTTCGCCAACTTGTTCTGCAGGGCTCCGATCGCCGCCCCTTTACCCTTCGCCGCCGCGATCTTGGCGAAGTTCCCCGTGCTCCCGGTCTGCCCGAGCGCCTTGACGATGCCCCGTCCCTGCGGCTTCGCCGGCCGCGTCACGCCCGCTGCGGACATCTTCTCGGACATCGGCCGATACCGCCGGTGATACGCACTCGCCGCCATGCTCAGTACCCTCCCCGCCTCAGTGAACCGCGCCGCATCGGACGCCCGCCCAGAATCCGGCTCCGCGCCGCCCGGCGCCCCACGTCGTCCGGGTCTGGGTCGTACTGCGCCTGCTTCAGCGTCCTGACCTGTTCCCGGGCCCGTTGCACCTCGTGCTTGACCCGCGCCTCGTCCGCCCGCTCCGTGGACAACGGCAGGTCCATCACGTCGGCCTGCACGCCATACTCGAAGCAGTTCATCGGGTGTTCGTACCACCCGTCCTTCTTGGGCACCCAGTAGGTGCCAAGCTGGCCCGAGTGCCGGGGTTGTTCTTCGAGCACGTACCCGGCTTCTAGCGCCTCGAGGAAGAAGTTCTCGAAGCGCTCCTCGACCCGGACGTCCCCAAGTTCGGCCGCCGCATGGATCCACCGCTCAGGGTCCACCAAGAACGCTTCATCCCCGTTGACCTGGCGGCGCATGTACGTGGCCGCGAGCTCCGTCGCGGCGTAGCGCCGTTCGGGTCGGTTGGCATCCGGCGTATACCGCGGGCTCACGAACCGGCCATCGGCCTCGCGCTCGCCATGTTCCCGGTACCACGACTGGAGCAGCGTGACCGGCGTCCCGCGGAGCCCCTGGCTGTTCTCCGCCGCGCCTGCGGGGTCGCACACGGCCGAGATGCGCTGTCGATGCGGAAACCAGAGCGCGCGGTACTTCTCCACGATCGGCAGGAAGGCGTCGAGGTGTAGGTCAGACCCCAGCACGCCCCCGAGCACCCGCACCCAGCCCCACGGCGCGTACTGATACCAGATCACGCACGGATGGTGGAACCCATAGTCGTAGGCTTCCCCGAGCGGGAGCCCTTCCAGGAGCTCGACCGAGCGCTCCGCGTGCCGCGTGCGGTTGAAGGCGCCGGCGTAGACCGGGACGCCGTGAACGTCCAACCCCCGCAATCCTTCGAGCTTCGTCCGGCGTTGGGGATGCCCCACCGGGTACAGATGCTCGGCCGCCGTGATCGTCTCTGGTGACAGGTTGTGCCGGTTGTCCCAGATGCTGACGTGGAGGTAGCGGTGCTGCTCGTGGCCGTTGTCCGCGGGAAAGCGCCGCTTGCTCGCGATCCAGTGCGTTTCCGGCACCGGGTTCGGGTCCGCGACCAACATCTGCGGATAGCCTGGCTGCGAGAGCCGCAGGCAGCACTCTTCGTACACGTCCTCAGGGATCTCTTCGAGCTGGTTCAGGAAGAAGCCGGCCGTGGTCAACCCGCGAACGTGCGCATAGCGGTTTTCGTGCAGTTGCGTCTTCAGATGGATCGCATAGAGGCGGGAGCGGTTCGGGAAGTCGTAGCAGCGTTCGCGGGCGTTCCAGGAGCCGTGGTCGATGCCCATCAAGGCGCACACGGCCCGATAGTCCGGCAAGAGCTTCTGGTCGAGGTCGCCCTTGTGCCAGCGGGCCATCGTCCAGACGATGCCCGGATGCTCTTCCAGCACGCGGCGGATCGCGATGAGGATGCTCCAGGTCTTCGCGGAGCGCAGGGCGCCTTCGACGTCCAGGAAGCGATGCGTCGGCTGGCTGACCGCGCGCACGATCTCGCGCTGGACGGGCCCGAGCCGCACCGGCACCACCCGAGGGGCCGGCGCGCTCACGAACACCGCCAGGAGGAAGGCCAGCACACTAGGCGTCTACAAAGCGAACCACGACGGGCCCGCCATTCAGGCCGCTCACGGTGACGTTTTCGGTCGGTTTCCCGACGACTTGATCGGTGAGGTACCGACTCATAGGCAGATCGGGATCCGTGAGAAACACCCGATAACTGCCCCCATCGGCGAGCGTGTTCAGTTCTTCCTCGCTCGTCACCCGACGCAGGCGCAGGCCGCGATCCGTCAGCTCAGCCACGGCCACTTTCGAGCAGGTGCCCACGGCGGATTCCACCTGGGTGCGTACGAGCGGTGCCATCTGCTGTAACACCACTTCGCGATAGAGCCGATACGCCGCCTCTTTCTCTAAGGTGGACTTCCACTTAGAGCCTTTCGGCTTGCCGGCGCCGGCCCGCTTTCCCCCGTGAGTGTTCTTTTTCAAGATTTCGAAACGTTGCCGACCGATAGCATACGCTCCTGACTCTGCGTTGTAAAGGACTTCGCCGTCATCGGCTAGCGCTCCCCGGCACGCACCGTGGCGAGCTTCGTCGCAAACCCGAGGATCACCTCAGCTTGCGCCTGGAGTCTCCCGGCGAGCATGGCCCGGCCCTCACTCCGTCGCGAATGAGCCCTGAGTTCCAACTGCGCGGCTTCTTTTCGCATGTCCTGCTCGAGCGCCGCGAGGGCGGCGGACTGCGCAGCGCAACGTGGGCACCCCAAGGAACTTACGTGCTGCTGGACGGGCTTGTCGATGCCGCAGAATTTACAGGTCGTGCGGCCAGGCTTTGAGTAGCCTTGGAGCGGCATCTCGATCATGTGCATGACCCACTCGTGCTGGCACGCGGGCGGCGTCTCGGCTCCCGTTAAGGGCGCGGGCGGCGAGATGAGCCGGCCAATTCCACAGCTAGGGCACACAGCGGGAATAGCTTCTTGGTCCATCGCATGCCCACAACTGTAGTAACTCAACGGGGCGTACCTCACCTTCTGCCGCTCGGCTCCCGTCGAGGTCATCTCAGCCAGCACGGGAGGCGCGGGCATAGTGGCGCCGCAGGCTGCACGGGCCGACGCCTCTTCCGCTGGTTGCCATCGCATCGCTGCCGCCATCCTCGTGACGGTGGCATGACCACCTGGAACGCTAGCGATGAACGTGGGATCGAGACGCACGTCATCCCGATCCGTCTCGTACGGATACTTACCCTTTGGAGCCTGCCAAGCGGACCAGTCCATTCCCGTTGCCCGGCGCAGGCAGTCCTTTGCGAAGAACACGGCCTCGGCGCGCGTGGTAAAGAGGCAACGGTTCGAGCCGCCGTTCTCGTACCCGACTTCAGCCAGGTAGACGCAGGGCCGGCCCCATTCGTCGTACTCAACAGACGGCGCGGGCCGCTCGCCCGACCCGGGCACCCCGGCGTCGCAAACGTCCTTCAGAAACCGAAGCCCCATCGCGGCCACGTGCTTCGCCTCCTTCCGCATAGCAGCCGGGTCGCGCTCTTGGCGTTTCACTTCCTCCCATAGCTCGTCGAGTTCTTCGAGGATGACTGAGTAACCCTCGTGGGCGCTCTGCATCGGCGCGTGCTTGGCCTCGGCCTTCACTAAGGATTCCGAGATTTCTTGAAGCAGCGGCTCGGCGGGCACAGCTGGCGAGGTCGCCACGGGCATCCCGGCGGCTAATTCATGCCACGCCCAATCGAAACCGGCGAGCGCTCCGTCAAGGCTCCCGTATGGAATCTCATCGCCGCCCATGTCACTCACGGCTTGGCGAAGATGCTGATACACGTTATTTGCCATTAGCGGCTCGGCGGGCACGGCTGGGACGGCCGAAAGAGCCAGTTCAGCGCGAATTGCCTCGGCGTGCGGCACGGTCGTGAAGCACATTCCGCAGCCGGAATCGCACTCCCACCAGCCCGTTGTGAGACCGCCTTCGATCTGCCGTGTGCGATACGACACGCGAGTATGCGCGCAACATGGACCGCCGTGTCGGGTCTGGTCGCTCATTGGGGCACCCGCTTTGAACAGATGGAGCACTTCGCGATGATTCGATGCCGGAGTCGGCAGCACCGTCCGCACCGCTTGAACAACGGCGAAAACTCATTTCGCTTTCGCATGGGGCGTCCTAGCCTTTCCTCGGCGGCATGAACTCGCGCAGGATGTCTGCCTCATCCACGATCATGGGACGGATGTGGCGTTCCTCGTAGAGGATGTGTGCCAGCATGGCCGCTTCCCGAATCTCGCTCGGCGAGAACTGGGCATTGTCGATGCTGCTGTAGAGCAGATCCACGAGTTGCCGAAACTGTGCATCGGTCTGATAGCGTTCAGTCACACTTCGCATAAGACTTCCTCCTAGCCTTTCCTCGGCGGGGTGGCCGGCCGCTTCAGCCATGCGTCCCACGCCTGCGGTTCCAAGTCTTTCGCAACGGGGCCATCGAAGGCCCACTCGTAGGGTTCATCGCGCTCGACGCGCTTGTGCCGCTCAGGAAATGGCGTATCAATCACGGCGCGGAATCCCGCAGAGAATGCCTCGCGTAATGTCGGCGGCGCGGCCTCCACCGGCTCCGGCTCGCGCACCGCTAGGGCCTCAAGTGCCGTCGCTGCCTCAAACATCGCATCTGCCGCAATGCAATACGTGCATCCTCGCCCGTCGCACTCGTCACACGTCCGAAGTCGATCCGCCATCTTTCGAAGAAAATCCTGTAGCGATGAGAATTGGGACGAGGCATTAGCCGAATAACACCGACGCTGAGGCCATTCTCGCAGACGGGCCTCGCGCGTCGTGGGGGTGTCAGGCATGGTTAGAACTTGCCTCCCATGAACGTATAGCCAGCCAATCCGAAGAAGAGCCCAGCCGCGAGCCCGAGGAAGATCGCCATCGAGATCCGGATGATTTGTAATGTCATTTTGTCTCCTTCCCCGCAGAGGACGCCGCCAGCCATGATTCCCACGCTTGCGGTTCGAGATCCTTCG
>JBAVNO010000066.1:0-1590 GCA_049691095.1 Alphaproteobacteria bacterium
ATTACAGATTCCGCGCGGCCAAGGGCGCCGACGCCGCCGAGATCTATCTCTATGGTCCGATTGGGAAGGACTTTTGGGGCGACGGTATTTCGAGCGCCGACTTCGCCAAGCAATTTCGCGAGCTGGGCGGGCCGCGGGCGATTGATGTTCGGATTGATTCCGAGGGCGGCTCAGTCACTGATGCCCGAGCAATTTACAATCTGTTGACGCAAAGTCGCGCGAAGATTAATGTTTTTGTTGACGGTTTTGCCGCGAGCGCCGCTTCGCTAGTGGCAATGGCCGGTGATGAAATATCAATCGGGGCGGGCTCGTTTATTATGATCCATGAGGCCCGTGCGTCCGTTTCCGGCGCTACGGCTGAGGATATGACGAAATGGGCCGAAACGTTGGGACAGATTAATGAAACCATGGTTTCAACCTATTCGGCGCGGTGTGGGCAGCCGCCTGACAAGGTTCGAAATTGGATGGCGGCCGAAACCTGGTTCGCCGGGCAAGACGCTATCGATAATGGTTTCGCGGATAAATTAATGCCAGATTTGGCCGCAGTGGCCTATTCGCCGCGGCTGGAATGTTATAAGAACGTTCCCGATCAACTGAAGCGGTTGCAGCCCAATCGAGTGCGGGCTTTGAAACTCCTAGGGGAGATATGTAAGTGAAGATTTATGCGCGAATGACCCTCGAGGAATTAGAGGGTGAACTCGAGGCAGTAGGGGCTGAGGCGAAAGAAATTGCTGAGGCTGAGGCCAAGGGCGATTTGTCCGCTGAGGATATGGAGAAGCTTGAAGATCTCTATGCTCAGTCCGATGAGATCAAGCGCGTGCTGGCCGTCAAGCGGCGGATCAGTGAGGAACGCGCTTCCAAGGGGCGGCGCGTGGCGCCGACCGCCGAACGCTCCGCCCCTTCCTCAACCGCTTCTCGCCGTTCGGCGCCGGAACCCGCGACTGTTCGGGATCCGCGCGATGAGCGCACGCATGGATTCCGCTCGTTCGGCGCGTTCGCTAAGACGATCGGCGCTGCGACGAAGCACCGCGACGAAGCCGCGTTGAACCACCTCACCATGGCCGCGACCACCTATAGCAGCGAAAGCAGCGGCGGCGATGGCGGGTGGCTTGTTCCGCCCGAGTTCGCGGACACGTTGTGGCAGAAGGTGAGCGGGGATGGTTCCCTTATCGACCGTTGCGCGCCCTTTACGACTTCGCGCAACTCGCTTTCGTTCCCGAAGGACGAAACAACGCCTTGGGATAACAGCGCCGGTGTGACGGTGTTCTGGGAATCTGAAGGCGGCGCCGGAACCGAGGCCAAGGCGAAGTTTGAGATCTCAACTGCCCGGCTCAACAAGCTAATGGCCTTGGTGAAAGTCACTGAGGAATTGCTTGAAGACGCCAGTGGCCTTGATTCCTATCTGCGGTTCTGGGTTCCGGTGAAAATGCAGTCCCGCATCAACACCGCAATCATCCGTGGCAATGGCGTGGGCAAGCCTCACGGCATTTTGGCCTCCAGCTCGCTGATCTCAGTCAGCAAAGAGACAAGCCAGGACGCCGCCACTATCATTTACCCCAACGTCAATAACATGTGGTCGCGGCTCTATGC
>JBAVNO010000067.1:0-6830 GCA_049691095.1 Alphaproteobacteria bacterium
GCCCAGCTGCTGGTATTCGATCTCGGAGAGCCCCGTTTCGTCGAGCAGCTCGGCGAGGCGGCGCACCAGATCTTCGTCGACAACGAACCGGGCCATCACGCTTTGCTCCGTTCCCCGACCAGATGCGCCATCGCCTCCAGCGCCAGCACATAGCCCTGGCCGCGCAGGCCGCAGATGACGCCGTCGGCCGCCCGGCTGACGTAGGAATGGTGGCGGAACTCCTCGCGCCGGAAAATGTTCGACAGGTGGACCTCGATGATCGGCAAATCCGACGCCTGCAAGGCGTCGAGAATCGTGACCGAGCTGTGCGTGAGCCCGGCGGCGTTAATGATGATTCCGGCCGCCTTGCGCCGCGCCGCCTGGATCATGGCGATGATCTCGGCCTCGCTGTTGGACTGGCGGAAATCCACCGCCAGGCCGAGCTCGGCCGCCTTGGCGCGGCAGGCCTTCTCGATGTCGGCCAAAGTCTCGTGGCCGTAGACCGCGGGTTCGCGTTCGCCGAGGAGATTGAGGTTGGGGCCGTTCACGACGAGGATGGTGGAGGTCATGGCCCTGCGGCGCCTCACTGTGCTGTCGACGTCAGGGTTATATCACGGGCCGGAAACCGTGCAACGCGCCATCGCCGAAGCCCGCCCGGCGGGCCTTCGCAGCCGCCCGCCGGAGGCGCTCATTTTTTTCTTTTCATTCACGAAGGAAGGAGTATATAGCGAAAACCGGCCGTCGATCTTGAGCCCCGTGCCAGCGGCACCGGCGCCTACTTCCCTGAAACTTTAACGAAGGGAGTGACCCTTCGTAGATGAAGGACCCGAGCGATGACGGAAAAAATCGCCCGATTCCTCGTCGAGCACAAGCCGGAGACCCCGTGTCTCGTGGTCGACCTCGACGTGGTTGCAGAGAACTATGCGCGGCTGTGCCGCCTTCTGCCTTTGGCGCAGATCTATTACGCCGTGAAGGCCAATCCGGCGCCCGAGATCCTGAAGCTGCTGGTGGAGCTAGGCTCGAATTTCGACTCCGCCAGCGTGTTCGAGGTCGAGGAGTGCGTGCGCGCCGGAGTCAAACCCGAGCGCATCTCCTTCAGCAACACGATCAAGAAAGAGCGCGACATCGCCCGGGCCTACGAGCTGGGCGTGCGGCTGTTCGCCTTCGACTCGGAGGCCGAGCTGGAAAAGCTCGCGACCGCCGCGCCGGGTTCCCACGTCTACTGCCGGCTGCTCATCAGCAACGAAGGGGCGGACTGGCCGCTGTCGGAGAAATTCGGCTGCGAAATCGAGATGGCGCGCAATCTTCTCGTGAAGGCGCGCGACCTGGGTCTCGACCCCTATGGCGTGGCCTTCCACGTCGGCTCGCAGCAGCGCGACGTCAGCAAGTGGGACATCGCCATCGGCCGCACCGCGATGCTGTTCTCGGCCCTCAACGAGGTCGGGATCGAGCTCAAGATGCTGAACCTCGGCGGCGGATTCCCGGCGCACTACCGCACCGAGGCGCCGCCCTTGGACGATTACGCCCGGGCCATCATGAACGCGCTGACGCGCCACTTCGGCAACAAGCTGCCCGACCTGATGGTGGAGCCGGGGCGCATCATGACCGGCGACGCCGGGATCATCCAGGCCGAGGTGGTTCTCATCTCCCGCAAGTCCTACGACGAGGACCGGCGTTGGGTTTATCTCGACATCGGCAAGTTCGGCGGCTTGGTCGAGACCATCGGCGAGTGCATCCGCTACCGCATCCGCACGCCCAAGGACGGAGGCCCGGTGGGCCCCGTCGTTCTGGCCGGACCGACCTGCGACGGCGAGGACGTGCTTTACGACAAGGCGGACTACAAGCTGCCGCTCGGTCTCGATGTCGGCGACAAGATCGAGATTCTGAGCACCGGCGCCTACACCACCACCTACTGTTCGGTGGGCTTCAACGGCTTCCCGCCGCTCAAGGCCTATTACATCTAGAAGGCCGGACAATGTCCGACGCGAAGGCCGCGCCATGAGCGCGGCCTTCGTGCTTTGGCACTTGGGCTTCAGTCCGGCTTCGCGCCGCCTGGTTTGGCGCCGGCGGAACCTTCTTTGGCCCGCTCCTTCGCGATCAGGTCCTTGAGGTAGGAGACGTCGGCGGCGCCGGGAACCAGCGTCTCGCCGATGACGAAGGCGGGCGTACCGTTGACGCCCAGCGCCTCGGCGAGCTTGTGGTTGCGCTCGATCGCCTCGTCGATCTCGGGCGCCGCCATGTCGGTCTTGAGCCGCGCCACGTCGATGCCCACCGTTTGCGCGGTGCGAAAGACGACCTGCTCCGACAAGGAGCCGTGGAAATCCATGAGGGCGAAATGGAAGTCGGCGTACTTGCCTTGCTTTTCCGCGGCCAGCGCGGCATGGGCCGCGACGTTCGAGATCGCGCTCAGAATCGGGAACTCCTTGAACACGAACCGCAGCGACTTGTCCTCGTCGATCAGCGCTTGGAGCTTGGGGGCGAGGGCCCGGCAATACGGGCAGGAATAATCGAAGAACTCCACCACCGTCACGTCGCCTTTCGCATTGCCCGCGACCGGCGCGCCGGGGTCGCGCGTGAGCTCGTTGGCCCGGGCCCGGATGTTGAGCCGCTGGCGTTCCTCTTCCGCCGCCTTCTGCTGCGCCGCCAACTTGTGCAGGGCGTCCGTCAGCGCCTCGGGATGCTCGCGCAAATAGTCGCCGATCAGCTTCTCGACGGCCTTGGTCTGGGCCGGGGTCAACGGCGCCTCTTCGGCGCGCGCCGCGGGCGGCGAAACCAGCAGAACCAGGCAGAGGGCGAGCGCCGAAAGCGCGGCCCCCGGAAGCGCGAGCCATGGGGCGCGGCGTGAGCGCACGAACGAGGCGGGCCGGATCGGGTCGGCGGCAGGGCGGCAAGTCATTTCGGTCCGTCTCCTCGATATCCGTTTGGGTATGGCGCGCAAGAAGGGTCGGCCGGGGCCTGGACGCGCGAAACGCGGACACAGGCTAACAAGGTTCACGGCGACAACGCCACCTCGGCCACGTATCCGGCCGAGGGAATGCCCAGTCCGCCGCCGGCGACGCCGACGAACACCACCGAGACGTCTCCGAGCCGGTCCTGGGGCCAGAGTTCCGCATAGATCCGCGACAGGTCCACCGTTTCGACCACCCAGCGCCCGATGGCGGAGGCGCCCTGGCGGATCACGTAGAAGGCGACCGCGTCGTTACCGGCCTGCCGCCCCACTTTGGGCAGCGCCACTAGGCTCCATTCCAGGGAGACGGCGCGATCGAAGGCCGGCAGGCCGGCCGCAAGCGGGCTGGCGGCCGCGCCGGACTCTACCGCCCCCCCGCCGCGGAAGGCCACCAACAGGCGCAGCGGCACGCCGGTGCCGGTGGGGTCGGGAGTGTCCTCCTGCACGACCTGGCGCACGACCGGGTCGAGCAGCCCCGGCTCCAGATACCATCCCCAGCGCAGATAGGGCATGGCCAGCAACGGCGCCTGGACGTCGCGGCCCAGAAGCGTCTCTTGGGCGTCGCTGTCCCATCTCAGCGCCAGCACGCCGGCCTTCTCCGCGACCTTGACCCGGGAGGCGGGGCGCGTACCGCCGCCGACCACACCCAAACGCCAGCCCGGCGGAGGGCGCGCGGGATCGAATCCGGCGTCGGGGCCGATCAACACCGTTTGCCCGTAGGGGTCGATGATGGCGCCGATGGAAGAAGATGGCTTGGGCGCCGTCGCGCACCCGGCCAGCAGCGCCAAGACGGCGATGGCGGCAAGTCCGCCGCTTAGGCATCGCGGCACAAGGCGCACGCCCCGCGGCCGCCCATCCGCGCCATAGGCCCCCGCGGCCCGGAGCCCCACGGTCCAGAGCCCAACGGTCCACAGCGAAGGCGGGCAAGCCGTGGCGGACCGGACGATGGGGGCCGCGGGCATCGCCTATTTCTTCTTCCGGTTGCTGACCGCCTGCTTGATGTCCTCGGCGCGGAGCCATCCCGACGAGTCACGCGGCAAAAGCTTTTGCGCCCGCGCGACCTGGGCCCGGGCCTCCTTGTCGTCGCCGAGCAGATAAGCCTTCTCCGCCAGCGCCAGGGCCGCGAGACCGATGTCGCCCATGCGGCCTTGCGCGACCGCGAGCTGGCCCCAGGCCGGCACCAGCCGGGCGTCGACGTGCAAGGCCCTCTGCAGATTGGCGAGCGCGGCCTTGTTCAGCGACGGATCGTTGGTTTCGAGCTGGGCCTGCGCCAGGCTGACGAGAATCAGCGGACTGTCGGGGAAATACTTTGCCGCCTTCTCATACATCGGGATGGCGTCGCGGACACGGCCGTTCTCGAACAGCATCTGGCCCTTGAGTTCGGAAAAGAACGGATCGTCGGGCTCTTCGGCCAGCAATCCGTCGATGAGCGGAAGGGCCCGCTTCAGATCCGGCTTGCGGTAATAGGCGATGGCCCGCGCGTACCGTGCGGCCAGGCTGGTGTCCGACTCCGGGTAGAGATCGAGAGTCTCCTGCGTGGTCTTCAGGAAGCCCACCAGCTTCGCCTGCATCCGCGCGAACGCCTCGACATAGGCGGGCGGCGTGGGAACGTCGGAGAACTTCGAATGCGCGACGTGGTTTTCGATGAATTCGATTCGGTCCTGGGTGATCGGATGCGTGCGCACGTAAGGGTCCTGGCGCGTCGGCGCGAGAAGCTCCTGACCGGCCAGAAGTTCGAGAAACTCGGCAAAACCCCGCGCCGACTCGCCGGCCCGGTCCAGGAACGTCACGCCGGCCTGGTCGGCCGCACCTTCGTGCTCCCGGCTGAAGGCGAGCATCTGCCGGCTTGCCACCTGCTGGCCGCCCATCATGATCGCCTGGCCGGCCTGGGGGCCGCCCGCGACCATGGCGGCGGCGCCCAGCACGAAGGCGAGGATGGACTCCATCTGGGCGGCTTCCTGCTCGCCCTCCATCCGCGCCAGGTGCCCGCCGGCGATGTGGCCAGTTTCGTGCGCGATCACGCCGATGACCTGGCTCGCATTCTTGGCCAGCAGGAGCAGCCCGGTGGTGATGAACAGGTTTTGTCCGCCGAGAACAAAGGCATTGGGCTCGTCGTCGCCGACGATGTGGATTCCGACGGCACTCGGGTCGAGGCCCGCCGCCTCGAAAAGTGGCGTGGCGAACGCGCGGATGGTATTTTCGATTTCCGCATCCCGAATCAACGGGATGGACTGGGCCGCCGCGGGGTCCGGGGAGATCAGCGCCGCCGTGAAGGCAAGCGCCAGCACAAGGGATATGAATTTGCGCAACGGCCGCGTTCCAGGTTTCGCATCCTTACCTAGTGGCACGCCGCCCTCCCGTCAATCCGCGCCCGCGCCCCGTGCGGCGGGCCGAACACGCCCACCACCATGGTCTTGAAAGTCGCCCGCCGCGGGGCGGTGCCCCCGTTCATCGTCATGGAAATGCTGGCGGCCGCCAACCGGCGCGCCGTCGAGGGCGGCGACGTCCTTCATCTGGAATTGGGCGAGCCCAGCACGCCGGCGCCCCGACCCGTGATCGAGGAAGCGATTCGGATTCTGAGCCGGGGACCCCTGGGCTACACGGAATCGGCGGGGTTGCCGGCGCTGCGCGCCCGGCTGGCGCGATACTACCGCGACATCGAGGGCCTCGAGGTTCCGGCCCAGCGAATCGTGATCACGATCGGTTCGTCGTGCGGTTTCGTGCTCGCATTCCTGGCCGCCTTCGAGGTCGGCGACCGGGTGGCGCTCGCCTGCCCGGGCTATCCCGCCTACCGCAACATCCTCCAGGCGCTGGGCGTGACGCCGGTCGAGATCGCGTGCGGACCGGAAACCAATTACCAGCCCACCGTCGCGCTGCTCGACGCCGTGGAAGGCCCGCTCGACGGCCTGATCGTGGCGAGCCCGTCGAACCCCACCGGCACGGTCCTGGGGGAAAGCGAGATGCGCGCGCTCTACCGCCATTGCCGGGAGCGCGGCCTGCGGCTGGTGTCGGACGAGATCTACCATGGCATCACCTTCGGCAAACGGGCGGTGAGCGCGCTCGCGATGGGCGACGAGGCGATCGTGGTCAACAGTTTCTCCAAATATTTCTCCATGATGGGCTGGCGGCTCGGATGGATGGTCGTGCCTTCGGACCTGGTTCAATCGGTGGAGCGGCTGTCGCAGAACCTGTTCATCTCGCCTCCGACGCTGTCGCAGCACGCGGCCCGGGCGGTGTTCGACTGCAGCGCCGAGCTGGGGGCCAACGTGGCGCGATACCGGGTCAACCGGGACCATCTGTTGGAGCATCTGCCGCGGGCCGGTTTCGATCGGCTCACTCCCGCCGAAGGGGCCTTCTATCTGTATGCCGATGTCCGGCACTTGACGAACGACAGCGAGGATTTGTGCCTGCGGATGCTGGATGAAACCGGCGTCGCGGCCACGCCCGGACTCGATTTCGACCCGGCGCGGGGCAACGGCTTCATCCGCTTCTCCTTCGCCGGGGCGACCCCCGACATCGTCGAGGCGGCGCGCCGGCTCCAGGCCTGGCGGCGCTAGGTCACTGGACCAGGCGCTGCCACCAACCGCGGCGTTTCGATTTCGCATCCTCGTCGCCGGGTTCGGCGCCCGATTCGGCGCCCGATTCCGCGGCCGGCGCGTGTACCGCCTCGCCGGCAGCCGGGGCCAGCGAGACCGCGGCGGCCGATTCGTAACGGTCCTCGCCGCCGCGATGGCCGCCAGGATGGCCCCCTCGATGGCCGGCAGGATGGCCGGCGGGATGCGCCGTGGAATGCCCTGTGGAATACGATGTCTCGCCCGGTCCGACAGCGGTCTCCGCGGCCGGACGTTCCGGCCCGGACGTTTCGCCTGTCTGCCTGGGCCCTTCGCCGCGCCCGCGCCGCGGC
>JBAVNO010000068.1:0-10268 GCA_049691095.1 Alphaproteobacteria bacterium
CAAGGGAACCACCCTGACCAAGGAAATGTTCCTCAACCACCTCTATGGCGGCATGGACGAGCCGGAACTGAAGATCATCGACGTCTTCATCTGCAAGCTGCGCAAGAAGCTCGCCAACGCCTCCGAAGGCCGCAACTTCATCGAGACCGTTTGGGGCCGCGGCTATGTGCTGCGCGACCCGGCGGGCGAGGACAAGGAGGCCGCCGCCCGCAAGACCGCCGTCAAGGTCTGAGGCGCGTCTCCCTTACGCTGCAACTCCGGTCCGGCCGGCGGCCACCGCGGGGGCCCTTTCACGATTTTTCATGGAAAAACGCACGCCGCGGTGCGGCGGCGGCGCGTCAGGACGCTGCTTGCTTGGGGACCGCCTGGTCGACGCGGGCATAGATGCCGCGCTCGCCCGGCACCGGTTGGAACTTGTCGGAGATGCCGAGCACGGTCTCGGCGCCGCCCAGGTACAGGAAGCCGTCCTGCGCCAACATCCGGCTGATGCGCTCCAGCACCGTGCGCTTGGTGTCGTTGTCGAAATAGATGAGGACGTTGCGGCAGAAGACGACGTCGAAGCCCCCGAGCCCCGCCGGATCCTGCAGCAGGTTGAACTCCTTGAACTGGATGATCTCGCGCAGCCCGGCATCGATCCGCCATTTGTCGCCCATCTGGGTGAAATACTTGACCAGGTATGCCACCGGCAGGCCGCGCTGCACCTCGAATTGGGAGTAGAGCCCGGCTTTGCATTTCTCGAGCATCTCGCGGGAAATGTCGGTGGCGACGATTTCGAGCCTCCAGCCCGCCAGCTTCGCGGCTTCGTCGCGCAGGATCATGGCCAGCGAATAGGGCTCCTGCCCGCTCGAGCAGGCGGCGCTCCAGATTCGAATCTTGCGGGTCGCGGCCCGGGCGGCCAGAAGCCGCGGCAGAACGAACTTGCGGAACTGATCGAACGGCTTGAGGTCGCGAAAGAAGAACGACTCGTTGGTCGTCATCGCGTCCGTGATCTCGTACACGAGCGGCCCGTTGGCGGGCGCCAGGCGCAGCGCCTCGATCAACGGGTCGAGGCCGGCCATCCCGTGTTTGCGCGCCACCGGCAACAGCCGGCTCTCGACGAGATAGCCCTTGTCTTCCGTGAGAATGAGCCCCGACTGTTTTTTCAGCAGCGTGCTCAGGAATTCGAAATCCTGAGGCTTCATGCGGCGCGCCTCATGGCGAGTTTGCAGGTGAAGGCACCGATCTCGCCGATCGGCAGCACGGCCGAGCACAGGCCCGCAGTCGCGACCGCGCCCGGCATGCCCCACACCACGCTGGTGGCCTCGTCCTGCGCTACCACGGTGCCGCCGGCCTCGACCACCGCCTTGGATCCGATCAGGCCGTCCTGACCCATGCCGGTCAGCATCACCACCAGGATGTTGCGCCCATAGACCTGGGCCAGCGAGCGCAGCATCGGATCGACCGCCGGCCGGCAGAAATTCTCCGGCGGGCTTTGGCTGAGCCTGATCAGCTGCTGGCCTTTCACGGCCTCCACCGTCAGGTGGAAATTGCCCGGCGCGATGTAGATCTGCCCGCCTTTCACCGCCTCTCCATCCACCGCCTCGGCGCAAGGCCGCCCGACGAGTTTCTGCAGATGTTCGGCCAGGATGGTCGTGAAGGTCGCCGGCATGTGCTGGGTGACCAGGATCGGCTGGTGCAGGTCCTTGAGCTGCGGCATGAGGTGGAACAGGGCCTGGGGCCCGCCTGTCGAGCTGCCGATGGCGATCACGGCCGGCGGCATGCGCCCCAATTCCCGCAGCTTGAACGTCACGCCCCGGTAGACGCGTGGCGCCGAACTCGCCACCGTGACGATCCGACCGGACGTTCCCTTTTCCGTCGCGGATCGAGCCGCGGCCGGACCGGCGCCCGCGGCGCGCCGCACGGCGGCCAACGCCTTCACCTTGGCCACCAGTTCGCGTTTGAAATCGTAGCCGGCGGTGATGTCCGTGGCCGAGGTCGGTTTGGGGATGTAGTCGGCGGCCCCCAGGGCGAGCGCCTTGAGCGAGATGTCGGCGTTGCGCAGCGTGAGAGTCGAGGCCATGACGACCTTGACCTTGGGATCCACCTCCAGAATCTTCGGCAGCGCGGTGAGGCCGTCCATCACCGGCATCTCGATGTCCAGCACCACGACATCCGGAGCATGGCGGCGGGTGGCGGCGATCGCCAGCTCGCCGTTCGCGACCCTGTCGACGACGGTGATGTCGGGGTCCGAATCGAGGACTCGGGCCAGCACACCGCGAATGACCGCGGAGTCGTCTGCGATCAGGACTCGGTACGGTTCGCTGACGGATTTCGCCGGGGATTCATTCGCCGCCATGTCTTCGTTCGACCCCTATAAGAGACCTGTTTGGGCAAGCTTCGTCTCCAAGATTTCGCTGTCGAACGGTTTCATGATGTATTCGTTTGCGCCAGCGCCGATCGCTTCTTGGATGTGATTTATGTCGTTTTCGGTGGTGCAGAACACCACGACGGGGGCGCCACCTCCCTCTACATTCGCGCGGAGTTCGCGCAGAAACTCGATGCCGTTCATGATCGGCATGTTCCAATCGAGAAGGATCGCGTCGGGCATCTTGCGCCTGCAGGCGGCGAGTGCCGCCTTGCCGTCCTCGGCCTCCTCGATCTCGAAGTTGAGTTTTTCGAGGATGCGCCGCGCAACGGTGCGGATCACCTTCGAGTCGTCGACGATCAGACAGGATTTCATGGCGTCACTCGGTTGTACGGCCGCGACCGCTCAAGCGGCTTCCGCCTTCTTGAAGCCGAGCAGCCGGTTGACGTCGAGAACGACCAGGAGCTGCTTGTCCAGGCGATAGACGCCGGCGGACACCTCGCGCCACAACGGATCCAGCGTGGTCGGATTGCGCTCGAACCGGTCGGCGGGCAGGCTCAGCACTTCCCCGACCGAGTCGATGATCAGGCTGTAGAGTTCGCCGGAATGATCGACGACGATGCTCATGCCCTTCGTGTTCTCGGCACGCTCGGGCAGCTTTAGCCTCTTGCGCACGTCGATCGCGGTTACGATGCGGCCCCGCAGATTCAGCGCGCCGGCGACCTCGGACGGCGCCAGCGGAATGCGGGTGATGGTCTGGGGCCCCAGCACATCCTGAACGCCCAAGACCGGGATTCCGAACAGCTGATTATGAATCGTCATGGTGACGAAATCGTTGTTCTGCTCCGGTCCGCCGGCGCTTGTGGCCGCCGTCTTGGTCTCTTCCGCGGTCATGCCGCACCCCTTTCCATCGCCAGCGTTTCCGAGAGCGCATTGAGCAACGCGTCACGGTCGAATTTCGGTACGTAATCGTCGAACCCGACCTCGCGGCCGCGATCGAGGTCTTCCCTCGAGGTGTGGGACGAAAGCGCGACGATCGGCGTTTCCTTCCAGCGGCTGCTGGTCTTCACCGCCTTCGCGAACGCGAACCCGTCCATGCCCGGCATTTCGATGTCGCTGATGATGGCGTCGAAATCCCGGCCCTCCTCGCACAACTTCATGGCCTGGTCCCCGTTCTCGGCGGTGGTGACGTCGTAGCCGGCGGTGGCCAGAAGCGGCGTGAGCAGATTGAGGAAGAACGGGCTGTCGTCGACGATGAGGACGCGCTTACCAGTGCGGCCCCGCCCCTTGCCCCGCGCCGTCTTGGGCGTGAACCAGTCGCCGAAGGCGCGCGTCAGGAAATGGGCGGCGTCGATGAGGTCGGTCGCCTTGCCCGCGACGATGCTGCTGCCGATCATGCCCGCCTTATCGGTGCTGAGCTCGACCGACAAGGTTTCCTCGACGATATCGACGATCTCGTCCACGACCAGACCCATGGTCCGGTCGCGGTCCGAGAACACCAGGACGGGCTGCCGTCCGGTTTCCTTGAGCTTGTAGTCGTCGGTGATGGTCACCAGCGGCATGAGGTGGCCGCGGTACTGGACCATGGGACGGCCTTGCGAGAATTCGATGTTCTCGAGTTTGATCTCTTCCAGCCGCGCGATGAGCGACAGGGGCACCGCCTTCGGAGCCGCGCCGCCGGCGCGGAACAGAAGCAGCGCGACCCGCTCGGCGCCGCCCGTTTCGCGGGCGGCTTCGCCCTCGCGGCCCGTGTGGTCGGTCAGGATGACCTCGCCCGACGCCGCCGCGATGCCGTTGGGATCCAGAATCATGATCACGCTGCCGTCGCCCAGAATGGTGTTGCCGGAGAAGATCGAGATGTCGCGCAGGATCGGCGCCACGGGCTTGACCACGATTTCCTCGGTGTCGAAGACCCGGTCGACGATGATGCCGAACGTGTAGTTCCCGACCTGCGTCACGACGATGAAATTATCGTCGGGCCGGTCCGCGTTGCCCGAACCCGGCGTATCGCTGAGCCTGAGCAGGTCGCGCAGCGACACCAGCGGCAGCAGCCGATTGCGGAGCCGGAGAACCGGCGTGTTGTTGATCGTTTCGATGGCGGTCTCGGACTTGGACGAGGCGCGGACCAGTTCCAGCACGCTGATCTGCGGAATGGCGAAACGCTCGCCCCGGCATTCGACGATCAGGGCCGACACGATGGCCAGCGTCAGCGGGATCTTGATGACGAAGGTCGTGCCCTTGCCCTCGACCGATTTGAGCTCGACGGTGCCGCCGATCTTCTCGATGTTGGTGCGCACGACGTCCATGCCCACGCCGCGCCCGGACACGCTGGTCACCTTGGCCGCGGTCGAGAACCCCGCCTTGAAGATGAACTGGAAGATCTGCTGATCCGACATGGCGTCGAGCTCGGTCTGGGACGCCAGTCCGTTGGTCAGCGCCTTGGCCTTGAGCCTTTCGACCGAAAGGCCGGCGCCGTTGTCCTTGACCTCGATGATGATGTGGCCGCCCTCGTGGTAGGCATTGAGCGTGACCTTGCCGGTTTCGGGCTTGCCGGCGGCGCGGCGCACCTCGGGCCGCTCGACCCCGTGGTCGGCCGAATTCCGCACCATGTGCGTGAGCGGATCCTTGATGAGCTCCAGCACCTGCCGGTCGAGTTCGGTTTCCGCGCCCAACATTTCGAGGTCGATCTTCTTGTCGAGTTCGATGCCCAGGTCGCGCACCAGGCGCGGGAGCTTGGCCCAGGCGTTTCCGATCGGCTGCATGCGCGTCTTCATGACGCCTTCCTGCAGTTCCGAGGTGATGTGGTTCAAGCGCTGCAACGGAGCGCCGAAATCGCTTTCCTTCTGATTGCGCAGGATTTGGAGCAGCTGGTTGCGGGTGAGCACGAGCTCGCTCACCATCGTCATCAGATTCTCCAACAGATCGACGTTGACGCGGATGGAGTGGGCGGCAACGGCGGATTCCTTCGCGCCAACCGCCTCGCCGCCCGCGGGCGCCTTGGCGGCTTTCCCGGCCGCGGCCGGTTTCGCCGCCGGCTGGTCCTCAATCGCCTCCTCAATCGCCGCGGCCGGGACGGCCTTGGCGACATTCTTCGACAGCACGTCGTCCCGGGTACTGCCGGCGATGGCCATCACCTCCGCCGTGATGTCGGGCGCGACGCCAAGCTCGTCGAGGGTCGCCTTCAGGTGCTCGGCGACCGCGTCGAAATGGGAGTCGTTCAGCCCCTTGGCCACCAGCGGCGCATGGGCCGTCTGCAGATCCTTGCCGGTGTAGCTGTTCGGTCCGCCGAAGGCCATGGTCAGGAACGCCTTCTGCTTGCCGCGCTGGGCGTCCATGTCGACCGAATCGAAGAAATGGCTGATGCGGTCGTCGGCCAATACCTTGCGGTAGAACAGATCCACGGCCGCATTCACGGCCGCCGTGCCGCCGATCCGCTCGAACAGCGTGGCCGGCGCCGCCGGTACCTCGGCCGCCGTCTGCGCAGGCGCGGCTTCGGGCTCCGGCGCGGCCTGCGCCTCCGCCTTGGGGGCCGGCGCACCGCCTTCCGCCGCGTCGGCGAGCGCGTTCAAATCGATGATCAGTTCCTTGTCGTCGCCTTCGGGTTCGGCCTCGGTCTGTTCGAGGGCCGCGAGAATGATCTTGATGCGATCAAGGGCGGCCAGCACCAGCGAGATCGCCTTCGGCGTGACCTCCAGGTCTCCGTCCCGGATCTTGCCCAGAACGTTCTCCCCGGCGTGGGCGACCGACTCGAGGCGCGGCAAGCCGAGGAAGCCGCACGTGCCCTTGATGGTGTGGACGAGGCGGAAGATGTTGCCGAGAAGTTCGGGGTCGTTGGGGTTCTGTTCCAGCCTAACCAGCTCGACGTCGAGCACGGACAGGTTCTCGGTGGTCTCGGTCAGAAATTCGCTCAGGAGATCATCCATGCCAGGCGTCCTATATGCTTGCTCGACGGAGGCGAGATCGGGTCCGGGCACGGCACGCGCCACGGCATTCTCGATTCAATGAAAATCGCAGAAATTACTTAATAAGCTGTAAAAACAGCCTTTCCCGGCCGGTTCGGAAATCCGCGGAAATCCGCCCGTTTGGGCCGCGCGGACCCTAATGTGAGGCTGGAACCAGGGCCGTCATGAGCACGCCATCGCCCTCGGCCGCCCCAACGGTGAGCCGGGTGCCCAACCCTTGGGCCAGGTGCGCGGTCAGGTAGGCCTGGACCGTACGGGGACCGACGGCGGAAGGCTCGGCCGTCATGGCCGCGCGCATCTCGTCCTTGAGCCCCGCGCCGGGCCCCTTGGCCAAGACCGAGATCGCAATATGCGCGCCCTGGTTCGCGGCCGTGACCACCACCGCGCCGCCCCGCGGCAATGCGTCGCGGGCGAGTGCGACCATGTTGAGTGCCAGCTTGGCGCCGTCGCGGCCCGGCTGCAGCCGCCCGTCGCCGGGGGCCCAGTCGAGGGCGATCTTACCGTTCGCGAGCAGGCCCTGGGCCAGTGCGCGGGCCGCCTTGAATCCCGGATCGGTTTCGAAGCCCGTGGCCTGACCATAGGCGAGCCGGTAGAACTGGAGCCGCCGCGAGGCTTCCAAGGCCGAATGCCGGACCAGCTCCAGCGCGTCCGCCGCCATGCCCGATTCGTCCTCGCCCAAGAGCTCGAGCCCGTTGTTGACCGCCGTGATCGGGCTGATCAGCTCATGGCAGAGGTGGGAGCACAAGGCTTCCGCGATCGAGAATTCCGGCGATTCGTTCATGGACACTCTCTCCTGCTCCGCCGGGACCGCGAAAAAAGAGTCGCGACCGGCACTATGTTTTCCTAGTCTCCCTGCCCATCTATCCCGGTGGACATGGCCTGCCCATGGGACCGTTCGGCCGGAAGCGCTCGAATCCGGACTCGAACGGGCCGGCGCCGGCTCCACCGCCGGCCGAGCGCCGGCCCTTGCCTAGACCGATGCCCCCCGACCGATGTCCCCCGACCGATGTCCCCCGACCGATGTCCAGAGGCGCGCCCCCGTGCAAAACCTCATCCCCGGACTCCTCGTTCGCCATCCCACGGAGGTCGATTGGGGAGTGGGGCAGGTTCAGTCGGTCGTGGGCAGTCGCGTGACCGTGAATTTCGAGCATAGAGGCAAGGTGTTGATCAATAGTGATGTCATTGACCTCGTGCCGGTGGATGACGAGAATGGCGCCGCTTGATGCTCGCCCGGAAGCGGCGCCGGTCGTCCGCCGGGCTCCCGATCAAGGCGCGGGCCACGACAGCACGACGGACACGCGGAGGTAAACCCCGGCGCGATGCCTGACCCGACACGCAGCAAGCGGACGATTAGCCCGGGCTCCGGCCGCAGACAGGCTGTTCCTCATCTGAAGGGCAGACAGGTCGACGACAAGGCGGTGGCCGAGGTGTGCGCGCTTTTGGGGACCAGGCCGCGCCGCCGCGATCTCCTGATCGAATATCTGCATCTGATTCAGGACGCCTATCACCATCTTTCCGCCGCGCACCTCGCGGCGCTGGCCGCCTGGATGCGCCTCAGCCAGGCGGAGGTGTTCGAGGTCGCCTCGTTCTACGCCCATTTCGACATCGTTCTGGAGGGCGAGAGCGCGCCGCCGCCGCTGACGGTGCGGGTGTGCGACAGCCTGACCTGTTCCATGCTCGGCGCGGAAAAGCTGCTCCATGGCCTCGGCTCGCTCGACGGCAAGGCGGTGCGCGTGGTCCGGGCACCGTGCATGGGCCGCTGTCACAAGGCGCCGGTGGCCGAAGTCGGCCATTACCACGTGGACCACGCCGACGTCTCGAAGGTGAAGGCGGCGGTGGCGGCCGGCAAGACGCAGCCCGAGATCGGGCCCTATATCGGCCTCGACGCGTATGTGAAGGACGGCGGTTACCGTTTGCTCAAGGATTGCTTCGAGGGCAAGCGCACGCGCGACGAGCTGATGGCCATCATGGAGCAGGCGGGCCTGCGCGGCCTGGGCGGCGCCGGATTCCCCGCCGGCATGAAATGGAAGTTCGTGCGCCGCGAGCCCAAACCCCGCCTCATGACCATCAACGCCGACGAAGGCGAGCCCGGGACGTTCAAGGACGGCTATTATCTCGAGCAGGATCCCCACCGGTTCCTCGAAGGGACGCTGGTGGCGGCCTGGGTCGTCGAGGCGACCGACGTCTATATCTATCTGCGCGACGAGTATCCGGGGGTGCGCGCGATCTTGCTGGCCGAGATCGCCGCTCTCGAGAAGGCCGGATTCGACCGGGAGACCAAGATCCACCTGCGGCGCGGCGCCGGCGCCTACATCTGCGGCGAGGAATCCGCGATGATGGAGAGCATCGAGGGCAAGCGCGGGCTGCCCCGGCACAGGCCGCCGTTCGTTTCCACCGTCGGCCTGTTCGGCCGCCCCACCCTCAACCACAACGTCGAGACGGTATTGTGGGTGCGCGAGATCGTCGAGCGCGGCGCGGCGTGGTTCACCGCGCAAGGACGCCACGGACGCAAGGGCCTGCGCTCGTACTCGGTCTCGGGCCGGGTGAAGAATCCGGGCGTGAAACTGGCGCCGGCCGGAATCACGATGAAGGAGCTGCTCAGCGAATATTGCGGCGGCATGGCCGAAGGGCACGTCTTCAAGGGCTACCTCCCGGGCGGGGCCTCGGGCGGCGTCCTTCCCGCCTCGCTGGCGGACGTCCCGCTCGATTTCGGCACCCTCGAGCAGTACGGCTGCTTCATCGGCTCGGCGGCGGTGATGGTCATCTCCGACAAAGACAACATTCGCGACGTGGTCTTGAACCTGTTGCGCTTCTTCGAGGATGAAAGCTGCGGCCAGTGCACGCCCTGCCGCGTGGGGACGGAAAAGGCGGTCAAGCTGTTGGAACAGGAGACATGGGATCAACCCCTGCTCGAGCAGCTCTGCCGGGCCATGGCCGATGCGTCGATCTGCGGCTTGGGCCAGGCGGCCCCCAATCCTATATTGAGTGTCATGAACTACTTCCGGGAGGACTTCGCATGAGTCCCGACGCCTCCGCGACGGTCAACGGCATCCGCTTCACGCTGGACGGCAAGGAGGTCGAGGCCGCCCCGGGCGAGACCATCTGGCAGGTGGCGAAGCGGCGCGGCACCTTGCTCCCCCACCTCTGCTATTCCGACAAGCCGGGCTATCGCGAGGACGGCAATTGCCGCGCCTGCATGGTGCACATCGAGGGCGAGCGCGTGCTCTCGGCCTCGTGCGTCCGCAAGCCCACGCCGGGCATGAAGGTGGTCACCAACAACGAGCGCTCCGTGAGGGCCAGGGCGATGGTGATGGAGCTGTTGATGGCCGATCAGCCCAAGCGCGAGGTGGCTCACGACCCGCGGTCCCATTTCTGGAAGATGGCCGACTATGTCGGCGTGAAGAAGAGCCGGTTCCCGAGCGCAGGCCGGCCCGCGCCGGACATGAGTCATGTCGCTATGGCGGTGCACCTCGACGCCTGCATCCATTGCAATCTGTGCGTGCGCGCCTGCCGCGAGGTGCAGGTCAACGACGTCATCGGCATGGCCTATCGCGGGCACGATTCCAAGATCGTGTTCGATTTCGACGATGCCATGGGGGAGAGCACCTGTGTGGCCTGCGGCGAGTGCGTGCAGGCGTGCCCGACCGGCGCCTTGATGCCCGCCACCCTGGTGGACGCCAAGGGTGTCGGGTCCATCGTGCCGGACCGCGAGGTCCACAGCCTCTGCCCGTATTGCGGCGTGGGGTGCCAGCTCGCCTTCCACATCAAGGACGAGAAGATCGTGGCCGTGTCGGGACGCGACGGCCCGTCGAACCAGAACCGCCTGTGCGTCAAGGGCCGGTTCGGGTTCGATTACGTCCACCACAAGGAGCGGCTCACCACGCCGCTGATCCGCAAGCCGGGCGTCCCCAAGGTCGCCGATGAGTTCGTCGATCCCGCCAATCCGTACACGCATTTCCGCG
>JBAVNO010000069.1:0-4730 GCA_049691095.1 Alphaproteobacteria bacterium
GGCGGCCTTCATGTCGGTGGCCCCGCGCCCGTACAGGCGGCCGCCCGCCACCGCGGCGCCGAAGGGATCGACGGTCCAGGCCGCGCGCGCGCCCACCGGCACGACATCGGTGTGCCCGGCGAAGCAGAAATTGGGATGGCGATCGCCGAACCGGGCATAAAGATTGGCCACGTCCGGCGTTCCCGCCTGGGAGAAGGTGAGGCGGTGGCAGGCGAATCCGAGCGGCTCCAACGCCGCCGCCAGGACGTCGAGCGCGCCTTCGTCCTTCGGCGTCACGCTCGCGCAGCGGATCAGCCGGGACGCGAGCCCGACCGGGTCGATCGCCGCTGAGCGCTCCCTGGTCACGCGCGCAGCAGCTCGTTGATCGAGGTCTTGGCGCGGGTCTTCTCGTCCACGCGCTTGACGATGACGGCGCAATAAAGGCCCGGACCCGGCTTGCCGTCGGGCAGCGGGGCGCCTGGAAGCGTTCCCGGCACCACGACGGAATAGGCCGGCACCCGGCCGTAATGGATCTCGCCCGTGGCGCGGTCGATGATCTTGGTGCTGGCGCCGATGTAGACGCCCATGGACAGCACCGACCCCTTCTCGACGATCACGCCCTCGGCGACTTCGGACCGGGCGCCGATGAAGCAGTCGTCTTCGACGATCACGGGATTGGCCTGCACGGGCTCCAGCACGCCGCCGATGCCGGCGCCCCCGGACAGATGCACGTGGCGGCCGATCTGGGCGCAGGACCCGACCGTCGCCCAGGTGTCGATCATGGCTCCCTGCTCGACCCGCGCGCCGACATTGACGAAGCAGGGCATCAGCACGGCCTTGGGCGCGATATAGGCGGAATGACGGACGATGGCGCCGGGAACCGCGCGGAAGCCTCCGGAACGGAACCGTTCCTCGTTCCAGCCGGCGAATTTCGCGTGCACCTTGTCGAACCACACCGACTCGCCGTGCGACGTGTCCCGCGGCCCGCCCAGGGTCACCACCATGTCCTTGAGCCGGAACGAGAGCAGAATCGCCTTCTTCACCCACTCGTTGACGTGCCAGACGTCGTGCTTCTTCTCCGCCACCCTGACCTTGCCCGAGTCGAGCTGGTCCAGAACGTGATCCACGGCCTCGCGGATTTCGCCGCCGGTATAGACCGTGATCTCGTCGCGGGTCTCCCAGGCCGCCTCTATGGTCGAACGATATTTTGACTGGGGCATGACGCCGGGCCTCCTTGGATAACGGGTTGGACAGCGGGACGGGAACGGCGGAGATCGCGGAAACGCCGGAAACAATGGGAAATCCGCCCTGAACATGCGGGAGCGGCCATGGCCCTGTCAACGCCGCTCAGGGGCGCACCCGCCGCGCCGCCACCAGCCCTTGAAGCCAGCCGATGAGGTCGTCGGTCTCGTGATGAACGAAGGCGGGCGATGGGGCCGCGCCGGCCTCGTCGCGCGCTGAGGCGGCATCGCGGACCCAGACCGTGGTCATGCCCAGCGCCGCGGCCGGCGCCAGGTTGCGCGTCAGGTCCTCGAACAGGGCGGTGGCCGCGGGCTTCAGGTCGTGGCGCCGCACCAGCGACAGATAGGCCTCGGGGTCGGGCTTGGCGCGGAAGCGGGCCGCGGTGACGTCGAAGACGCCGTCGAAATGATGGGCGACGCCGAGCCTGTCCATGACCTTCTCGGCGTGGCGGGCCGAGCCGTTGGTGAAGATGATCTTGGGGCCCTCGAGCTCCGCCAGCGCCGCTTCGAGCGCCGGGCTTGCCGAGAGCGCCGACATGTCGATGCGGTGGACGTAGTCGAGGAAGTGGTCGGGATCGACGGCGTGATTGATCATCATGCCGCGCAGCGTGGTGCCGTATTCGTCGAAATACGCCTTTTGAATCCGGCGCGCCTCGCCGTCGGCCACGCCCAAAGCCTCGCGGATGAAGGCCGCCATGCGGCGGTCGATCTCGGCGAACAGGTTGCACGACGCGGGATAGAGCGTGTTGTCGAGGTCGAAGACCCAGGCCTCCACGTGCTCGAGCGCAGCGTGCCCGGCGGATGCCGCGTTGGTGACAGGCATGGATGCTAATTTGGGGCCGGGCGGCGACGCTGGCAATCCCCTAAACCCCGAGGAAAACCGGGTTTTTCGGGCCCGAGGCAAGCATTCCTTAAGCCTTTCGCCCTACCCTCCACGAACCGGCCAACGATCCTGTCGGCGGGGCAGGATGGCCCGGCTCGCCTGCAAACACGTGTCATGTCGTTTTCGTCTCGGCGTCGATCGATCGACAAGGGGTCTGCCGTGTCCGCCCTGAGGGCGGAGCGGGATCGATTCGTGGCGTTTGCCTTCTGCGCCGCGGACATTCTTCTCGAACTCGACGCGCGCCGCACCGTGAGCTACGCGGGCGGCGCCATGGTTGCGCTCACCGGCCAGGGCTCGGAGGCGATTCTGGGCCGCTCCGTCTTCGATCTTTTCTCCGACGCCGAGCACGCGGCCATCAAGGGGATGCTGGATTCCGCCACGGACGGCACGCGCATCGGACCCTCGCATGTCTGGCTGCGCGGCGCCGGCGACAAGTCCATGCCGCTGCTGCTTACCGGCTATTACCTGTCCGATCTCGGCGGACGGTACTTCCTGGCGCTCAGACTCGAGGGCGGAGAGTTGAGCCCGGCGGCGCATTCCGACGAAATCCGCGGCGCGTCGGGCATCCAGACGATGGCGGAATTCGAGACCGCCGGAGCCGCCCGCCTCATCGAGGCCCTCAAGCGCGGCGAAACCGCGGTCCTGACGGTCCTCGAGCTCGAGGGCCTGAAGGCGCTGCGCGAGCGGCTCGCCGCGCCCGCCCGCGACGAGCTCATGGCCGCGGTGGCCTCGACCTTGCGCGAGAACTCACTGGGCAAGGACGGGGCCGCGGAACTGGGGGCCGAGCGGTACGGCCTGCTCCACGATCCGAAACTCGATCTTGCGGGTCTGAAGACCAGCATCGGCACCACGGCCAAGACCGTCGATCCCGAACGGCGCGGCGTCGAGGTCCGGACCGCGACCTTCGACGTGGCCCCCGACGGGCTCGACGAAGGGGACTCGGCCCGCGCCTTCCTCCACGCCATAAGAAGGATTCATTCGGCCGAGGAGCAGGAAATCACCTTCGAGAAGCTGTCGCGCCAGCTGCCGCGGGAAATGAAGGAAACCGCGCGGCGAATCGGGGACGTGCGCGCGGTGATCAACACCAGCGCGTTCGACATCGCGTTCCAGCCCATCGTCGACCTCGGCAACCGCAAGATCCACCATTTCGAGGCGCTGGCGCGGCTTCGTGGCGACGACGCCAACGTGTCGCCGTATCAGTTCGTGCGCTTCGCGGAAGAAGTGGGGATGGTGCGCGATTTCGACCTCGCGATGTGCCGGCGCGTGCTCGATTTCCTGAATAAGACGCGCGCGGCCGGCCGGCACTACCCCGTGGCGATGAACCTGTCGGGCCGGTCGCTCTCGTCGGTCGAGTTCGTGGCCGAGCTTCTGAACCTGCTGCGGAGCAACGAGTGGGCCAAGAAGTGGCTGATGTTCGAGCTGACCGAATCGGCGAACATCGCCGACCTCAATCGCACCAACAAGATCATCCAGAGTCTGCGCGGCACCGGGCACCTGATCTGCTTGGACGATTTCGGCGCCGGCGAGGCCGCCTTCCATTACCTGCGGGCGCTCGACGTGGACATGGTGAAGATCGACGGCAGCTACGTGCGCGAGGCGCTCGACAACGAGAAGGATCGCGTGTTCCTGAAATCGATCGCGGGCCTGTGCCAGGACCTCAAGATCACGACCATCGCCGAGATGATCGAGCAGGAACAGAGTATCGACATGGTTCGCAAGTGCGGCGTGAAATTCGGGCAGGGATACTATTTCGGGCGGCCCTCGCTCGATATTTCTTCCTTCGATCCGCACCGTTCCGCGGACCGGCGCAAGGATCCGTCCGATTTGGTGAAGGCCTCATGAGCGCGTCCTTGTCGTGGAGCTGGCCGCGCCCGATGCGGGCCAGGGGCGCCGCCACGGGAGGCGCCAGGGGAGGCGGAAATCTGCGGGCGCTGGCGCCCCTGTTCGCGCCGGAGGGGCCGCTGGGGCGGTTTCCGGGGCCGGCGTTCTGCCTCGACCGCGAGGGGGCCATCCTGTGCGCCAACGAAAAGGCCTATGACCTGGCCCAGGCGGTGGCCGGCGGAAACGAGGGGCTCGTTCGCGCGCTGGCCCGGGCCTTCGAGGACGGGGAAGCCAGCAGCGCTATGGCCGCGCCTCCCGCCACCCGCGGCACCTGGTCGGTGACGTTCGTCCCCCTGGGGGGCGAAAGCGGCGGCGCGGCGGAACTGGTGCTGGTGCTGGGGCGCGACGCCTCGCTGGAGAGGAACCTGCGCGTGGCGCTCGCGGATTCGAGGCAGCGCTACAAGGACCTGGTGGAAATCTCCAGCGACTTCGCGTGGGAGACGGGTCCCGACGGGCGGTTCGCCTTCGTCTCGCCCCGCGGCGCGCTCGGCTTTAGGGCCGACGAGCTGGTCGGGCGCGATCCCCGCGACCTGCTGGCCGACCGGGAAAAGGACGACGTCACCAATTCGTTCCAGACCAAGATCGCGCGCGAGGACGTGACCGTGTGGGCGCGGCGCGCCGACGCGGCGGTCGCCTGCCTGCTCACCTCCTGCCGTCCCATCGCCAGCGAGGACGGCGCCTGGCGGGGCGCGCGCGGGGTGTGCCGCGACGTGACCGAGGCGCGGGAACGCGATGCCGCGCTGGCC
>JBAVNO010000070.1:0-8222 GCA_049691095.1 Alphaproteobacteria bacterium
GGCTCGTACCAGGTGCAGCTATCCGCCGTGAGGAGCGAGGCCGCGGCCGAGGCCGAGTGGAAGAAACTGCAGAAGGCGAACCAGGATCTCCTGGGGGGACTGACGCTGGCCGTCGTCCGCGCCGACCTTCCCGGCAAAGGCACGTTCTACCGCGTTCGGGCCGGGGCGCTGTCGGAGCAGGCGGCCCGCGACCTGTGCGCGGAACTCAAGCAGCGCAAGGCGGCGTGCCTTGTCGTCCCCCCTTAAGACGCGGCCGCTTGCCGCCATCTTCGGGGTTGCCGGCACCAGGCCGACCAAGGACGAGCGCGCGTTCTTCGCCCGCGTGAACCCGCTCGGGTTCATCCTGTTCGAGCGCAATTGCGCCGAGCCCGCACAGGTCCGTTCCCTCGTCGGCGACTTGCGCGCGTGCGTGGGGCGCGCCGACGCGCCGGTGCTGATCGACCAGGAGGGCGGCCGCGTGCAGCGCCTGAAACCGCCCCACTGGCCGAAGATTCCGCCGCCCGCCGCCATCGGAGCGCTGGCGCTCCGGAACGGCGCCGAGGGGCGCGAGGCGGCGCGGCTGATGGGAGCGACGATCGCCGCCGAGCTGTCCGAGCTCGGCATCACGGTCGACTGTGCGCCGGTGCTCGACGTGCCGTCCCGCGACGCGCACTCCGTCATCGGCGACCGCGCCTTCGCCAATCTGCCGGAACTCGTCGCCGATCTCGGCGGGGCGTTCTGCGCCGGGCTTCTGGAGGGCGGCGTCGCGCCGGTCATCAAGCACATTCCGGGACACGGCCGCGCCCGCGTCGACAGCCACGCGGAGCTTCCGTTGGTGGACGTGCATCTCGGCACGCTGGAGGCGATCGACTTCGCGCCGTTCCGGGCCCTTCACGACATGCCGTGGGCGATGACAGCCCACGTGATCTATCGCGCGCTCGACGCCTTGCGGCCGGCCACCACTTCGTCCAAGGTCATCGCCCGCACCATCCGCAAGGCGATCGGTTTCGAAGGGATGCTGATCTCGGACGATCTTTCGATGAAGGCGTTGAGCGGCTCGTTCAAGAAACGCGCCGCCGATGCGCTCCATGCCGGGTGCGACGCCGTGCTTCATTGCAACGGCCGGATGGACGAGATGCGCGAGGTGGCGGATGGGTGCCGCCCGCTCGACGACGCGGCGATGGCGCGCCTCGCCCGGGCCGCGTCGATGGTGCATCCCGCGGCCGGCGCCGATGCGCGGGTTTTGGCGGCGCGCCTGGAATCTCTGCTGGGCGCGAAGATGGCCGGCTAGGACATGGGGATGCAGAACTTGCTGTCCAATATCGCCTTCGGGCTCTCGGTGTGGGCGCTTCCCGTCCTCATCGCCGTGACCTTCCACGAGGCCGCCCACGGCTACGTCGCCTGGCGCTGCGGCGACGACACCGCCTACAAGCTGGGACGCGTCACCTTCAATCCGCTCAAGCACGTGGACCGTTTCGGAACCGTGATCCTGCCGGCGCTTCTGTTGCTGGCGCGGGCGCCGTTCCTGTTTGGGTGGGCGAAACCGGTTCCGGTCAATTTCTCGCGCCTCCAGCACCCCAGGCGCGACATGGTGCTGGTCGCGGCCGCCGGACCGGCCACCAATCTGATCCTCGCGCTGCTGTCGGCCTTCCTCCTGCACGTCGCGGTGAGGATGCCGGCGCCGGTCGCCGCATGGGCCGCGGTGAACCTTCAGAATTCCCTGTTTATCAACGTGGTACTGGCGATCTTTAACATGCTGCCTTTGCCGCCTCTCGACGGGGGCCGGGTGGCCGTCGGCTTGCTCCCGCGCGCGCTCGCCCGGCCGCTCGCCCGCCTCGAGCGGTGGGGGCTGTTCATCCTGGTCGGATTGCTGTTTATTCTGCCGATGGTCAGTGCACGTCTCGGATTCGAGATCGACGTGCTCGACTGGCTGATCGGCGGAACGGTCCGATTCGTGCTGGCGGTGATCGCCACGCTGGCCGGGCTGACGTGAGGACGCCATGACGCAGCACACCCATCTTCCGGCCAACGACGTCCCGAAATCGGGCGCCCGGGACGTGGCGGTGAACGAAGACGCCGTCAACCGGGACCGAGCCGGTCCCGAGGACTGGGCCGACCCCGGCGACAGGCTGGTGGTGGATCTCGAGGGATTCGAGGGCCCGCTCGATCTGCTCCTGGTGCTGGCCCGCGAGCAGAAGGTCGATTTGAAGCGGCTGTCGATCCTCAAGCTCGCCGACCAATACCTGGCCTTCATCACCAACGCGCGGCAGCTCCGGCTCGAGATCGCGGCCGACTATCTGGTGATGGCGGCCTGGCTCGCCTATCTGAAGTCGCGCCTCCTGCTGCCGGTTCCGGCCGAGGGCGAGGAGCCCACCGCCGAGGCGATGGCCGCGGCCCTGGCCTTCCAGCTCCAGCGCCTGGAGGCGATGCAGACCGCGGGCGCGCGTCTGGTGGCGCAGCCGCGCCTGGGGCTCGACGTGTTCCCGCGCGGGGCGCCCGAGGGCCTTGGGGTGGTGCGCAAGTCGGTCTTCAGCGCGACACTGTACGACTTGCTCGCGGCCTACGGCGCGCAGCAGCGCCGGCTTGCGGGCGCGACCTTGCGGATCACGCCCAGCGATATCTATTCGGTGGACCAGGCGCTGAAACGGCTGCGCCGGCTGTTGGGGCGCACCCCCGACTGGCAGTCCATGAGCAGCTTCCTGCCGCCCGAGATCAAGGATGGGCCGTTTGCGCGTTCGGCGCTGGCCGCCACCTTCGTGGCCAGTTTGGAGTTGGCACGCGCCGGCAAAGTGCTGCTGCGCCAGAACTCGCCGTTTGGCACCATCTATATCCGGCAGGCGCCGCCCGAGGCGGCGGTGGCGGCGGCCACGGACGAGAGCCCGTGAGGCAGGGAGCATGACCGACGCGGCGGTAAAAATGACGGAGCACGAAGAAAGCGCGGTGGAATCCACATCGACCATGGCGGAGCATCATCAGCAGATGCGCCTCCTCGAGGCGCTGCTGTTCGCGGTGGACGAACCCCTGGACGAGGCGGCCATCGCCGAGCGGCTTCCCGACGGCGCCGACGTGCCGGGCTTGATGGAGGAGCTGTCGGCAATCTACGCCAATCGCGGTGTGCAGTTGGTCAAAGTCGGATCGAAATGGGCCTTCCGCACCGCGAGCGATCTGGCGCCTTATCTCAAGATCGAGACGACCGTCAGCCGGTCGCTGCCGCCGGCGGCGCTCGAGACGCTGGCCATCGTCGCCTATCACCAGCCGGTGACGCGGGCCGAGATCGAAGAGGTCCGCGGCAAGTCGCTGAGCCGGGGCACGCTGGACTTGCTGCTGCAATCGGGCTGGGTGCGGCCCAAAGGGCGGCGTCAGACGCCCGGGCGCCCGGTCACCTGGGGCACGACCGACGCCTTCCTCGATCATTTCGGCTTGCAGTCGCTGCAGGATCTTCCGGGCATCGACGAACTCAAGGCGGCGGGTCTGTTGGACACGCGCCCGGCGATCGCGGCCTATGGCGCCCTGGCGCCGACCGAGGGTCAAGGCGAAGAGACGCCCGAAGAGCCGGCCCCGGCCGACGAACTTGGCGAACCCGGCGACGCCGAGGCCTGGGACAATCCCGACATCGAGGGGCTCGGCGACGGCACAGGCGAAGCCGCCGAACCGGTCGGCGGTGCGCGTGGGCCGGGTGCAGGCTCGAAGGATTGATCCGGCGGCGAAGCCGACGCCGGAACCGGTATCCGTGACGCCCCAGGAACCCTAGTTCGGAGTGCCGTCGATGAGTATCGGTCCGCTGCAGATCCTCCTGATTCTGGCCATCGTCCTGATCTTGTTCGGGGCCGGCAAGCTTCCCAACGTGATGGGCGACATCGCCAAGGGCATCAAGAATTTCCGTGCCGGTATCAAGGAAAGCGATGGGGGCGATTCGCAGCCCCCCGAGGGGCCGACGGGCAAGGACAAGGACCCGGGCGAGTCCAACAAGAAGCTTTCGGGCCGAAGCTGAGGCCCGGAAGACGAATCATGGCCCCGGAACGCCGCACCAGGCGGCAGAGCAACCAGCGGCCCCGCCATTGAATCCTCATGCTTGATATCGGCTGGTCCGAAATGCTGCTGATCGCCATCGTGGCGATCATTTTCATCGGCCCCAAGGACCTGCCGCTGGTCATGCGGGCCGTGGGCCGTTTCGTCGGCAAGGCCCGCGCCGTCACCCGCGAGTTCCGGACCACCCTGGACGAGGTGGTGCGGGAGAGCGAGCTCGAAGAGCTGCGCCGCCAGGTCGAGAAGGCGACGCTTCCCGGCTCGGAGTCCGGATCGGCGCCCAAACCGGGGCCGGAATCGCGGCCGGAATCGCACGATGCGGGAAACCGTATCGACCCCTCCGAGCGGCGCTCGGTGCCGCGCGGCGAGGCCCCCCGCTCATCCCCCGCCCACGAGGAAGACGAGGACGTCCCCTCCGCGGCACCGGGGGATTCGGACAAGCGCCGTGAGTGACGAGCTGGAACAGCACAAGATGCCGCTGCTCGATCACCTGGTCGAGCTGCGCAACCGTCTCCTGTATTCGGTGGTCGGCTTCCTCGCCGCCTTCGTCCTCTGCTACGTCTATTCCGAGCAGATCTTCGCCTTCCTGGTGCGGCCGCTGGCCGACATCCTCCACGACCAGACCGGCCGCCGGCTCATCTACACCGGGCTCACCGAAGCGTTCTTCACCTACGTCAAGGTGGCGATGTTCGGCGCCTTGTTCGTGTCCTTTCCCGTGGTCGCGAGCCAGCTCTGGATGTTCATCGCCCCCGGCCTCTACAAGAATGAGAGAAAAGCGTTCCTTCCGTTCCTGATCGCCACGCCGGTCCTGTTCGTGATGGGCGCGGCGCTCGTCTATTTCGTGGTGATCCCGCTTGCCTGGCGGTTCTTCCTCAGCTTCGAGACGCCGGGCGGACCCGGCGCGCTGCCGATCCAGCTCGAGGCCAAGGTCAACGAGTATCTCTCCCTCGTGATGACCCTGATCTTCGCCTTCGGACTGTGCTTCGAGCTCCCGGTGCTGCTGACGCTGCTGGCGCGGGTCGGGCTCGTCACCTCGGCCCAGCTCGCGTCCATGCGACGCTATGCGATCGTGATCATCTTCACGGCCGCCGCGATCCTGACGCCTCCCGACGTGATAAGCCAGATTTCACTCGCCCTGCCGCTGCTCGCCCTCTACGAAATCTCGATCTTCTCCGTCAGGCGCGTGGAAAAGAAACAGGCCGCGGCAAGCGCCCAGACCTGAGCGTATGCTTCGGCCCCTCGCGGGTGCGCGCCTTCGCCGTCTAGACGCACACCGCGCCCGCACCGTATAACGCAGACGCCGGGCCCGCCTGGAGGGCCGCGGCCGGGGGATTGGATGCACGATCTCAAGTCGATCCGGGAAAACCCGGCGGCGTTCGACGCCGCGCTCGCCCGCCGCGGGCAGGCCGCCATGTCGCCGACGGTCCTCGATCTCGATTCGCGCTGGCGCACAAGCCAGAAGGCGATGCAGGACCTTCAGCAGCGGCGCAACGAGACCTCGAAGCAAATCGGGGCCGTCAAGGGCAAAGGCGGCGACGCGTCGGCGCTCATGGACGAGATGGGCCGTCTCAAGGACGGACTCCAGGCCGCCGAGGAGGAGGAGCGCCGCCTCTTGCGCGGGCTCGACGACGTTTTGGCGCAGATTCCCAATCTGCCCGCGCCCGACGTGCCCGAAGGCCGCGACCCGTCGGGCAACGTGGTGCTGCGCACCGTGGGCGAGCCGCCGATCTTCCATTTCAAGCCCCGCGAGCATTTCGACGTCGGTGCGCCTTTGGGCATGGATTTCGACCGCGCCGCGAAGCTCTCGGGCGCGCGGTTCGTGGTGCTGAAGGGCGAACTCGCGCGGCTCGAACGCGCGCTGGGCGCGTTCATGCTCGACCTCCACACCCGCGAGTTCGGCTATACCGAGACCTCCGTGCCGCGCCTGGTGCGCTCGGAGGCGCTGTTCGGCACCGGGCAGCTTCCGAAATTCGCCGAGGACCTGTTCCGGACCACCAACGATTACTGGCTGATCCCCACCGCCGAGGTCCCGCTCACCAATCTGGTTGCCGGGGAAATCCTCGACGAGGCGGCGCTGCCGCTGCGGTTCACGGCCTTCACCTCGTGTTTCCGGTCCGAGGCGGGGGCGGCGGGCAAGGACACCCGCGGCATGATCCGCCAGCACCAGTTCGGAAAGGTCGAGCTGGTCAGCATCGCCCATCCCGAACAGTCCGAGGCCGAGCACGAGCGCATGACCTCCTGCGCCGAAGAGGTGCTGCGCCGCCTGGGCCTGGCCTACCGCGTCGTCGTGCTGTGCACCGGCGACATGGGATTCTCGGCGCGCAAGACCTATGACATCGAAGTCTGGCTTCCGGGCCAGGACAATTTCCGCGAGATCTCGAGCTGCTCGAACTGCGGCGACTTCCAGGCCCGGCGCATGAAGGCGAGGTTCCGGGTCGCGGGCGAGAAGGGGACGCACTTCGTCCACACGCTGAATGGATCGGGCCTGGCGGTGGGACGCACCCTGATCGCGATTCTCGAGAACTACCAGCGCGCCGACGGCTCGGTCGAGATTCCCCCCGCGCTTCGCCCGTACATGGGCGGCCTGGAGACGCTCGGGCCGAATGTTTAAGCCGCCGCTCGACCTCGCCAAGGCGCGAATCCTGATCTCCAACGACGACGGCATCCACGCGCCGGGACTCAAGGTTCTCGAGCAGGCGGCCCGCGCGCTGTCCCGCGACGTTTGGGTGGTCGCTCCCGAAACCGAGCAGAGCGGCGCCAGCCATTCGCTGACGCTGCACCGGCCGCTGCGCATCCGCAGGCTCGGGCCGCGGCGCTTCGCCGTCGACGGCACGCCGAGCGATTCGGTGCTGCTCGCCATCAACCGCATCCTCAAGGACCGCCGGCCCGCGCTGGTGCTGTCCGGCGTGAACCGCGGGGCGAATCTGGGCGAGGACGTGACCTATTCGGGCACCATCGCCGCCGCCATGGAGGCGACCCTGCTCGGCGTTCCGGCGATCGCGCTGAGCCAGATCGCGGAATCCGACGACACCGCCAAATGGCCGACCGCCGCCGCCTATATCGGCCCCGTGGTGCGCGGGCTGACCGGCACGGGCTGGCCCAGGAACGTCTTCATCAACGTCAACTTCCCCGACATTGCGGCCGACGCCGTCAACGGCATCCGGATCACGCGCCAGGGGCGGCGCAAGCTCGGCGACGAGCTCGTGGAGCGGCGCGATCCCCGCGGCCGGCCCTATTATTGGATCGGCGCCATGCGGCTCGAGGAGGCCGCGCGCCCCGGAACCGACATCGCCGCCATCAATGCCGGCGCCATTTCCGTCACGCCGCTCTACCTCGACCTCACCCACGAGGCGACGATCAAGAAGCTGAAGGGCGCATTCGCGTGACCGGGGAGGCGCGCAAGATCCGTCTGGTGATGGAATTGCGTCAGGCCGGTGTCACCGAAACGCGCGTGCTCGCGGCCATGGAACGCGTCCCGCGCGAGCTGTTCGTGCCCGAGCCGTTCCGCGATCAGGCCTATGCCAACATCGCGCTTCCCATCGGCGCCGGCCAGACGCTGAGCCAGCCGGCCATCGTCGCGCGCATGACCCAGGCGCTTGCATTAGGCGAGCGCATGAAGGTCCTGGAGGTCGGCACCGGCTCCGGCTATCAGACCGCGGTGCTCTCGAAGCTGTGCCGGCGCGTCTACACGATGGAGCAGCACCGCCACCTTCTGCAGGCCGCCGAAAAGCGGTTCCGGCAGCTCGGGCTGCACAACGTCACCAGCCGCACCGGCGACGGCCACACCGGCTGGCCCGAGCAGGCGCCCTTCGACCGCATCATCGTGACCGCTGCGGCCGAGGAGATTCCGGCCGGACTCGCCGACCAGCTGGCCGTCGGCGGGCTGATGATCGTCCCGGTCGGACCGCGTCACGGCGAACAGCACCTGACGCGCGTCGTTCGGACCGAAGAGGGCCTCGATGTCCACTCCATCGGGACCGTGCGCTTCGTCGCGCTCGCCCGCGGGCGATCCTCCTGAGCCGCGGCCCGGGTTCGCTGGCGAATTGCGAACCTTGAACGCTGCGGGTACATTCGCGCCATGACGCCCGCTCGAACTTACGGCAGGCGCGCTCTCTTCCTCGTCTGCCTGGCGGCCGCGGCGGCCCTGTCGGGATGCGGCCTGCTCGGCTCGTCCCCGCGCCTCGTGATCCGCGACCCGCCGTCGGACGACGCGGCGC
>JBAVNO010000071.1:0-16293 GCA_049691095.1 Alphaproteobacteria bacterium
GGCTGGAGCCGCGTCGCCGCGCCGGCAAGCTCACGATCGCGCAGGCGCTGGAAGGCGGCGCACAGGAGCGCATGCGCAGCCTGGCGGCGCTGCGCCGCGCCCGGGAGAAAGAGAAGCAAAGGGCGAAGCTCGCCCAGCCCGAGGCCGGCAAGAAAATCACGCGCGACGTCGTCGTGCCGGAAACGATCACGGTCCAGGAATTGGCGAACCGCATGGCGGCGCGCGGCGCCGACGTGGTCAAGTCGCTGATGAAGATGGGCATGATGGTGACCATCAACCAGGTCATCGACGGCGACACGGCGGAACTCGTGGTCAACGAATTCGGGCACCGGGTGAAGCGCGTCAGCGAAGCCGACGTCGAAATCGGGCTGGTCGGCGAGCCGGACGATCCCTCGACGCTCAAGCCCCGCGCCCCGGTCGTCACCGTGATGGGCCATGTCGATCACGGCAAGACCTCGCTTCTCGACGCCTTGCGCCAGACCGACGTGGCGAGCGGCGAGGCCGGAGGCATCACGCAGCATATCGGCGCCTATCGGGTGATGTTGAAATCGGGCGCCCAGATCACGTTCCTCGACACGCCGGGCCACGAGGCTTTTTCGTCGATGCGCGCCCGCGGCGCCAATGTCACCGACATCGTGGTGCTGGTGGTCGCGGCCGACGACGGGGTCAAGGAACAGACCGTCGAGGCCATCCACCACGCCCAGGCGGCCAAGGTTCCGATCATCGTCGCCATCAACAAGATCGACAAGCACGACGCCAATCCCCAACGGGTGCGGACCGAGCTTCTGCAGCACGGGCTGGTGCTCGAAGAGATGGGCGGCGACGTGCTGGGGGTCGAGGTTTCGGCCAAGGAGGGCACGAATCTCGACCGCCTCGAAGAGGCGATCCTGCTTCAGGCCGAAGTGCTCGAGCTCATGACCAATCCCGACCGCCCTGCGCAAGGCGTCGTCATCGAGGCGAAGCTGGAGCGCGGCCGCGGCCCGGTGGCGACCGTTCTGGTGCAACGCGGAACGCTTCGCGTCGGCGACATCTTCATCGCCGGTTCGGAGTGGGGCCGTGTGCGCGCGCTGCTCGACGACAAGCTGCGCCCGGTCGACGAGGCGGGCCCGAGCGCGCCGGTCGAGGTGCTGGGGCTCAACGGCACGCCCTCGGCGGGGGACGATTTTGCCGTGGTCGAAGGCGAGGCGCGGGCGCGCGAGATCTGCTCGTATCGCCAGCGTCAGACCCGCGGCCAGCAGATTCTGGCCGGCGGCCGCGGCACCATCGAGCAGATGATCACGGCCATCCAGGCCGGCGAGGCCAAGGAACTTCCGATCGTCGTCAAGGCGGACGTCCAGGGCTCGCTGGAGGCGATCCTGGGTAGTCTCGACAAGCTCGAAACCGAGGAGGTCAAGGCGCGGGTCCTGCACGCGGGCGTGGGCGGCATCAACGAGTCCGACGTGACGCTGGCGTCCGCGAGCAAGGCGCTCATCCTCGGCTTCAACGTCCGCGCCAACGCTCAGGCGCGGGAGCTGGCACGGCGCGACGGCGCGGAAATCCGCTACTACTCGATCATCTACAACCTGATCGACGACATGAAGGCGCTGCTCTCCGGAATGCTGGCGCCGACCATCAAGGAGCGGCCGCTCGGCACGGCCGAGGTGCGCGAGGTGTTCGCGATCACCAAGGTCGGCAAGGTCGCCGGCTGCAAGGTCACCGAAGGGCTCATCCGCCGGGGCGCCAAGGTGCGTCTGCTGCGCGATTCGGTGGTCATCTTCCAGGGCACCATCGGCACGCTGCGCCGATTCAAGGACGAGGTGAAAGAGGTCAAGGAAGGGTTCGAGTGCGGGCTCGCCATCGAGAACTACCAGGACGTTCAGGCCGGCGACGTCATCGAGTGCTACGAGCTCGAAGAGGTGGCGCGGACCATCTGACGCCGATGTCCGCGGCATCGGGCCGAAGGCCACGCGCCGCGGCCGCTTCGCTTTCGCCGCGCCGCGCCGCAGAGGATTCATGACCAGACACAGGAACGCCCCGCCGTCCCAGCGCCAGTTGCGCGTCGGCGAAGAAATCCGCCACGTGCTGGCGGCCGTGATCGAGCGCGGCGAGATGGCCGATCCGGAACTGCGCGACATTCCCATCACCGTGACCGAGGTGCGTGTGTCGCCCGACTTGAGGCACGCCGTTGCGTACGCGACCCGGCTGGGCGAATCCCTCGATCCCGCGCTGCTCGCGGCGCTGAACCGCGCCGCACCCTTTTTCCGCGCCCACATCGCCCGCGCCGTGCGGCTCAAATTCGTTCCCTCGGTGTGCTTCGAGGTCGATACGTCGTTCGAACGGGCGAGCCGCATCGACGCCATCCTGCACCGCCCCAGCGTGGCCCGCGACCTGGCGCCGCACGAGGAAGAGCCGCCGGGCGAGGGCGAAGAGGGGGTGGCGGCGAAAACGCCCGGCCCGCGCAAAGGCCGCGAGGCGACCGATGACGACTAGGAAGCGGCCAAGCCGGCCGGTCCACGGTTGGCTGGTGCTCGACAAACCCAAGGGCGTCACCTCGACCGCGGCGGTGGGGCGGGTGAGGCGGTTCTTCGGTGCGGCCAAGGCCGGGCACGGCGGAACGCTCGACCCGCTCGCAACCGGCGTCCTGCCGATCGCCTTGGGCGAGGCGACCAAGACCGTTGCCTTCGAGATGGAGGGGACGAAGATTTACCGCTTCACCGTGCGCTGGGGCGAGGAACGGTCGACGGACGACGCCGAAGGGGCGGTGACGGCCGTCTCGCCGCGGCGCCCCGCCGAAAGCGAGATCCGGGCCGTGCTTCCGGAATTCATCGGCAACCTCCAGCAGGTCCCGCCCGCCTATTCCGCGGTCAAGGTAAAGGGCAAGCGCGCCTACGACCTGGCGCGGGCCGAGATTTGCGTGACGCTGGCGCCCCGCACCGTCGTCGTGGAGGACATGACGCTGGTCGCGGTACCGGACCTCGACCACGCTACCTTCGTCGTGCGTTGCGGGCGGGGCACCTATATGCGGGCCTTGGCCAGGGATCTGGGGCGCCGCCTGGGCACGGCCGCCTACATCGCGGAATTGCGCCGTTTGGCGGCCGGCCCGTTCACCGAAGACCAAGCGATTCCGCTGGATTCCCTGGAGACCCTCGGGCATAGTGCCGCCGCGCAAACGCGCCTGCTCCCGGTCGAGACCGCGCTGGACGACATCCCGGCGCTGGCCCTATCGGAGGCGGAGGCCCGAAGCCTGCGGAGCGGACAAAGCGTGCCGTTGCTTCGGGCGGCCGACGCGGATCGCGTCCAGGGGATTGCCCCGGGGACGCGCGTCTGCGCCATGGCAGGCGGCAAGCCGGTGGCGGTGGCCCTGTTCGATGAAGGGCGGCTGAAGCCGGTCCGCGTATTCAATCTCTAATCGGAAGGACGTGACGATGTCGATTAGCGCCGAGCGCAAGCTCGAGATCATCAAGGGTTACGCCACCAAGGACGGCGACACCGGCTCGCCCGAGGTTCAGGTCGCGATTCTGAGCGAACGGATTCGCAGCCTGACGGAACATCTAAGCCACCATACCAAGGACTTCCACTCCCGGCGCGGGCTCCTCATTCTCGTGGGCCAACGCCGGCGCCTGCTCGACTATCTGAAGCGCAAGAGCCAGGGCCGGTACGAGCAGTTGGTGGAGCGTCTTGGACTGCGGCGCTAGGGGTGTTTCGGGACCGCGATCGTACCGCGGCTTGGCCGCGTGCCCGCAGGGGCGCAGTGCGATGACACGAAGCATGTCGAAGCATGGGATCGCGCCACGGTGCAAGAAGACGCGCCGCTGCGATCCGGTTTGCGGCGACACGACCGGACCGGGGGCGCTGTGCCGCCCGGTCCCACCCGTTGCCCCCGGGCCGCGGGTACGTATTGGAGCAGAGGGCGGCGCCTGGACAGTGGTGCCGCAAGGACGGCTCGTGATCCGTCCGTGTGCATGAAAATGCATCCGGCATCAGTGTTAGGAAAGGAAAGAGAAGAATGTTCAACGTGACCCGCAAGGAGATCACATGGGGCGGCCGCACCCTGGTTATCGAGACCGGAAAGGTCGCCAGGCAGGCCGACGGCGCCGTGGTCGTAACGTACGGCGACACCAGCGTGTTGTGCACGGCGGTTGCCGAAAGGACGCCGAAGACGGGGGTGGATTTCTTCCCGCTCACCGTCAACTACATCGAAAAGACGTACGCGGCCGGCAAGATCCCGGGCGGCTTCTTCAAGCGTGAAGGGCGCCCGTCGGAAAAGGAGACGCTGACGTCGCGTCTCATCGACCGTCCGATCCGGCCCCTGTTCCCGTCCGCGTTCCGCAACGAGACCCAGGTCATCTGCATGGTCCTGAGCCACGATCTGGAGAATGACCCGGATATGGTGGCCATGATCGGGACCTCGGCCGCGCTCACCATATCGGGCATTCCGTTTCTCGGGCCCGTCGCCGCCGCGCGGGTGGGTTACATTTCCGGCGAATACGTGCTCAATCCGCGGCTCGACGAAATGCAGAACTCGTCCCTCGACCTCGCGGTGGCCGGCACGTCCGAGGGCGTGCTGATGGTGGAATCCGAGGCCAAGGAGCTGTCCGAAGAGGTCATGCTGGGGGCCGTCATGTTCGGCCACAAGGCGATGCAGCCCGTCATCGACTGCATCATCGCGCTGGCCGAGTCGTGCGCGCGCGAGCCCTGGCCCCTGCCGACGCCGCCCGACGAAGTCGAGGCGGTGGAGAAGCGCGTGAGGGAGTTGGCCGAGGCCGACCTGCGCGCGGCCTATCTCGAGATGGAAAAGCAGGTGCGGCACGAGAAGATCTCGGCCGCCAAGGCCAAGGCCATCGAGACGCTGACCGCCGAGGCCCTTCCGGTCGAGCTCGCGCCCGGCCTTTTCAAGAAGTTGGAAAAGGACATCGTGCGCGGCAACATCCTGAAGACCTCGAAACGGATCGACGGCCGTTCCACCACCGACATCCGCCCCATCTCCTGCGAGGTCGGCATCCTGCCGCGGGCCCACGGCAGCGCCCTGTTCACCCGCGGCGAAACCCAGGCCCTCGTGGTGGCCACTTTGGGCACGGGCCAGGACGAACAGATCGTCGACGCGCTCGAAGGCGAATACCGCGAGCACTTCCTGCTCCATTACAACTTCCCGCCGTTCTCCGTGGGCGAGGTGGGCCGCATCGGCTTCACCGGACGCCGCGAGGTCGGCCACGGCAAGCTCGCCTGGCGGGCGATCCGGCCCGTCCTGCCGGAAAAGACCGAATTCCCCTACACCACGCGCGTGGTGTCCGAGATCACGGAATCGAACGGCTCGTCGTCGATGGCGAGCGTATGCGGCGCGGCGCTCGCGCTGATGGACGCGGGCGTGCCCATCAAGCGTCCCGTCGCCGGCATCGCCATGGGTCTCATCAAGGAGGACGACGGCCACGCCGTGCTTTCCGACATCTTGGGCGACGAAGACCATCTGGGCGACATGGACTTCAAGGTCGCCGGCACCGAGATCGGTGTGACGTCGCTGCAGATGGACATCAAGATCACCAGCATCACGAAGGAGATCATGGCGACGGCGCTGGATCAGGCCAAGCAAGGCCGCCTCCATATCCTGCGCGAGATGACCCGGGCCTTGGCCCAGGCGCGCGAGACGCTCAGCCAGCACGCGCCGCGCATCACCGTCATCACGGTGCCGAAGGACAAGATCCGCGAGATCATCGGCACCGGGGGCAAAGTGATCCGCGAGATCTGCGAGACGACGGGCGCCAAGATCGACATCGAGGACGACGGGACGGTCAAAGTCGCGGCCGTGGACGGCGCCGCCTCACAGGCGGCGATCGATTGGATCCGCAACATCGTGGCCGAGCCCGAGATCGGCGCCATCTACCGCGGCAAGGTGGTGAAGGTCGTCGAGTTCGGCGCCTTCGTGAATTTCCTCGGCGCACGGGACGGGCTGGTGCATATCAGCGAGCTCGCCCCCGGACGGCCGAAGACGGTGGGGGACGTGGTCAAGGAGGGGGACATCGTGTCGGTCAAGGTGCTAGGCATGGACGACCGCGGCAAGGTCAAGCTCAGCATGAAAGCGGTCGACCAGAAGACCGGCGAGGACCTCACGAAGAAGAGCGCCTAGGGTCGGATTTTCCCGCGCCGGGGGGCGCGGGTCCGGGCCTCGTCCGAAGGGGCTGACGGCACGCTCCCGCCCGGCGCCATGGTTCTCCTTGAAGGGCCGGGACGTGCCCTCATATCTATGTCTTCGAGCGTGCCGGCGCGCCCGAAGGGGTTGCTGTTGAGGCGGGAGGTGCCCGCGTGAAGCCAATAAAGCCGATGATATTCTCGGGCCACGAGGTATTGCCGCTCGTCGAGGGCGGCAAAGGCATCTCCGTGTCCACCGGCGAGAGCTCGGGCGCCTGGGCGGCCGCCGGCGGCATCGGCACCTTCTCCGGCGTCAATGCCGACGAATACGACGAGAACGGCAACTTCCTGGAGCAAATCTATAGGGGACGAACCCGCCGGGAGCGGCACCTCGAGCTGATCGAATTCGCGGTCCGCGGGGCCACCTATCAGGCGCGCGTCGCCCATGAGATTGCGGCCGGCCGCGGGCGCATCCACATGAACGTGCTGTGGGAGATGGCCGCCGCCGAAACCATACTGCACCGCACCCTGGAGGCGGCCAAAGGACTCATCCACGGCGTCACCTGCGGGGCCGGGATGCCCTACCGGGTGGCCGAGATCTGCGCCAAGTATGGTGTTCAATACTATCCGATCGTGTCCTCGGCGCGGGCCTTCCGGGCATTGTGGAAGCGCGCGTACCACAAGTTCCGGGAATGGCTTGGCGGCGTCGTGTACGAGGACCCGTGGCTGGCCGGCGGCCACAACGGTCTCAGCAACACCGAAGACCCAACCCGGCCCGAGCCGCCCTATCCGCGGGTGCTCGAGATGCGCCAGCTGATGGACGGGGTGGGACTCCAGAACACCCCGATCATCATGGCGGGCGGCGTGTGGTTCCTGCGCGAGTGGGAGGATTGGATCGACAATCCCGAACTCGGCCCCATCGCCTTCCAATTCGGGACCCGGGCGCTGCTCACCAAGGAGAGCCCGATTCCCGACGCCTGGAAACGAAAGCTCCTGACCCTCAAGAAGGGCGAGATCTTCCTCAACCGCTTCAGCCCCACCGGCTTCTATTCGTCGGCGGTGCGCAATCGCTTCATCGAGGAGCTCCAGGAGCGCTCCGAGCGCCAGGTCGCCTATACCCAGACGCCGGTCGGCGAGCACGACAGCCCGTTCGGAGTGGGGGCCCGGGGCCGCCTCGTTTACCTCGCCGCGCACGACCGCGAGCGGGCGCAGGGCTGGGTCCGGCAGGGCTTCACGGATGCCTTGCGCACCCCGGATTCGACTTTGGTTTTCGTCACCCCCGCCAAGGCCGCGGAAATCCGCAACGACCAGATCAACTGCATGGGGTGTTTGAGCGCCTGCCTGTTCAGCAACTGGGCCCAGAACGAGGCCGGGACGACGGGCAAGAAGGGCGATCCCCGCTCCTATTGCATCCAGAAGACCCTTCAGGCCATCAGCCATTCCGACAACGTGGACACGGAGCTCATGTTCGCCGGCCACAACGCCTATCGCTTCGCCGAAGACCCGTTTTACGCCAACGGGTTCATCCCCACCGTGGGGGAACTGGTGGCGCGAATCCGGACCGGCGACTGACGATTTTTGCCTGGTCGAAGGGACGATCCGGCGCTATAAAACCTTATATTCTAAGGTGTTGACGGTTTTGATTTGGTCCAGGGTCCGTCCTATCTTACAATTAGCGGTCCGGTTCAGGCCGCCGGCCGGGATCGGGGACCGGATGTGCCGTTCGTAGAAACCGCGTTTTGCCAAGGTGAGGTCAGTGCCTATGCGCCCCTTTAGTTCGGCCCTCGACCGTTTGCGTACCGTCGGACTTCGACCGACGCGCCAGCGTTTGGCGCTTGCCAAGCTGTTGTTCGACAAGGGGCACAGGCACGTGACCGCCGAAGATCTCCACCAGGAGGCCCGGGACTTGGATGTCGGCGTGTCGCTGGCGACCGTCTACAACACGCTGCATCAATTCACCACGGCAGGCTTGCTGCGCGAGGTCGTGGTCGACGCCGGCCGCTCCTACTTCGACACCAACAATACGGAGCACCACCATTTCTTCCTCGCCGACGGGGGCGAGCTCCGCGATATCCCGGCCGACGGCCTACGGGTCGCCGAGCTTCCGGCGCCGCCGGACGGCACCCGCATTTCACGCGTCGACGTCGTCGTGCGCGTAAAACGGGAAGAAAGATAATCCCAACATCGATAGGCCGTTGGAACGTTTATTAAAGACGTTCTAATCTGTTGACACCACGCCCCGCCGAGGGCATATTGCCTATTGTCATCGCGCCGGCCCCGCGCTCTCTTATGGAGCGCCGGTGCCGGTACGGATTTTCCAAGATTTCCAATCATTCCACGGGAGAGAGCCATGCCGCTCAAGGGAAGCAAGACCGAAGACAATTTGAAGGCCGCGTTCTCGGGCGAGTCCCAGGCGAACCGCCGTTACCTCTATTTCGCGCAGAAGGCCGACGTCGAGGGCTATAACGACGTCGCCGTCGTATTCCGCTCCACCGCGGAAGGCGAAACCGGCCATGCCCACGGCCATCTCGAGTTCCTCGAGGAAGTGGGCGACCCCGCCACCGGCGAGCCCATCGGCGACACGTCCAAGAACTTGAAATCCGCGATCGCGGGCGAAACCCACGAGTACACCGACATGTACCCGGGCATGGCCCGGACCGCGCGCCAGGAAGGCTTCGATGAGATCGCCGACTGGTTCGAGACCTTGGCGAAGGCCGAGAAGTCGCACGCCGGGCGGTTCCAGCGCGCCTTGGACGAACTGGTCTAACCACCCACGCCCGAATGGAAGAGGCGAAGCCCCGGCATAGGCCGGGGCGCGTCGCCCAAGACAGCAAGGGCATAGGCGCGCCATGAGAGAAGGCAGTCTCGAGGCGCCGGTCCGTCACCCCTTGGACTGGCGCAACCCGGAATTCCTGGACGAAGAGAAGCTCGACGCGGAACTGCGCCGCGTCTTCGACGTCTGCCACACCTGCAGGCGGTGCTTCAATCTTTGCGACAGCTTCCCCCGCCTCTTCGATCTCATCGACCAGTCCAAGACGGGGGAGCTGGACTCGGTGGCGAGCGCCGATTTCAGGGCGGTCGCGGATGCGTGCACGCTTTGCGACATGTGCTTCATGACGAAGTGCCCGTACGTGCCGCCGCATGAATTCAACATCGACTTTCCCCACCTGATGCTGCGCTACCGCGCGATGCAGCACGCGAAGGGCGAGATCGGGTTCGCCACGCGCGAGCTCACCAAGACCGACCGCAACGCCCGCCTGGCCGCGCCCGTGGCGCCGGTCGCGAACTGGGCCACCAAGGTCGGGAATCGGCTCACACGCCCGCTCATGGAGCGTGCCGCCGGCATCCATCGCGAGGCCTATCTCCCCAAGTTCAACCGCCGGACTCTCATCGCGCAGGCCAAGCGCGACGGTCCCGCGGTCAACGAGAAGGCTCCCGCCTTCGGCCGCAAGGCGGTGATCTACGCCACCTGTTTCGCCAACTACAACAATCCCGCCATCGGACTGGCGGCCCGCGCGGTGCTGGCGAAAAACGGCGTCGCGACCGAAATCGTGTATCCGACCTGTTGCGGGATGCCGCAGCTCGAGCACGGGAATCTCGCCGACGTGGCCGCGCGCGCGCGCACGGTCTCGGCCGCGCTCGGTCCCTGGATCGCGAAAGGATACGACGTCATCGCGCTGGTTCCGTCCTGCGCCCTGATGATGAAATTCGAATGGCCCCTGATCGTTCCCGGGGACGAGGACATCGCGAAACTGTCCAACGCCACCTACGACATCAGCGAATACGTCGTCGACATCGCCAAGAAGGAGGGTCTCGCGGAAGGCTTGAAGCCGCTCGACCGCGAGGTCGTGGTGCACATGGCCTGCCACGCGCGGGCCCAGAACATCGGCCAGAAGGCCGCCGAGATGCTGCGGCTCGTGCCCGACACCAAGATCGCGGTGATCGAACGGTGCTCCGGCCACGGCGGCTCGTGGGGCATCATGAAGGAGAATTTCGAGGTCGCCCTCAAGGTGGGACGGCCGGTCGCCCGCCAAGCCGCGCGCGAGGTGGCGAAGGCGCGCGAGCAGGAACCGAGCGGCGCGCACGCTCCTTACCTGGTCTCGGAGTGCCCGCTTGCCGGTGCCCATATCGTGCAGGGAATGGAAAGGGAGAAGGAGCTTCCTGCACAAGGCGAGGCGCCGCACCCGATCGAAATCCTTGCCCGTGCCTACGGAATCGACGTCCAGGCCCGGTCTTGAGGAAGGAGGCATGAGCGTTATGACTCCGAGAATCGAACTGACCTGGGACGATATTCTTCCCATGGAGGAATACGGCAAGATGCGCGCCGAGCGGCGCAAGGCGGTCTCCGCCCTGAAGAAGAACCGCCGCGTCGAGGTCGGGCCGTACGCCACCTTCTACTTCGAGAGCTTCGACACCATGTGGCACCAGATCCACGAGATGCTCTACATCGAGCGCGGCGGCGAGGCGCAGATCGCCGACGAGCTGGCCGCCTACAATCCCCTCATTCCCAAAGGGAACGAGCTGGTGGCGACCGTCATGTTCGAGATCGAGGACGAGGCGCGGCGCAAGGCCGTGCTGGCGCGCCTGGGCGGCGTCGAGGACACGATCTCGCTCGCCTTCGACGGCGAGAAGGTGGCCGGCCGGCCCGAAGAGGACGTCGACCGCACCACCGCGGCCGGCAAGGCCTCGTCGGTCCAATTCGTCCATTTCCCGTTCACGCCGGATCAGGTGGCGAAGTTCCGCAAGCCCGGAACCCGGGTGGTGGTGGCGATCGATCACCCCGACTACGCCCACATGGCGGTGATGCCCGAGACCGTCCGGGCCGCGCTCGCCAAGGATTTCGCCTGAGCTCTGCGGGGTCCGAGTCCGCGTCTCGGCGGCCCCTCGTTTCCTTGCCCCATGAACCGCCGCCCCGTGGATCGGTGTCGGATCGCTCCGGCGCGGTGCAGCGCGTCTGCCGGTCAGTTCACGGTCTCGCCGTCGTAAACGCCCCACACCTCGTGGCGCTTGATCCAGCCCTTGAAACCGCTGGCCTCGATCCGGCACCACTCGCCGCGGCATTCAATCAGCCGCGCCACCACGCCCGGCTCGAGCCGCGCCACCATGCCGGTGCCCTCGCCCGCCCGGCGCCGCAGCGCCCGGGTGGCGTTCATGACCACCACGCTGCGGGTGCCCGACAGCATGCTTTGATGAACCCAGCCCTCCGTGCCCTGCCAGTCGCGGATCTTGCGCCAGTTCTCGAACTCGGCCAGCACCTCCACCGGTATGCCGCGGCGAAGCAGCACCCATTCCACGGGATAGCGCACGCCGGGCCCGGTCCGCACGTTCACCTTGGAAGAATGGAGCGACACGAACCGCGGGATCGGCAGACTGGTCTCCGCGGCCGGCACCGGACGCACGGCCATCAGGACCAGTGCCAGAACGAAGCCGCCCAACAGCCACCTCGAAGGCCGTGGGCGGGAGCGCGCGATGGAGTACTGGGAAGGAGAGGACGGCATGATGCGGCCGCATTATAGCGACGGCCTCGAAGGGCCGGTCAAGGCGGGCGGGCGGCCGCGGCGGGCAAAGGGCGGAAAGGCCGTTTCTGGCAGCACATTCACTGGACAAGACCCCGCCGTCTTGTTATGGGCCATGCCAATGAACGGGGCGGAACCCAGCGGCCGGAGAACCACATATGGCGCGTAAGAAACCCATCGTCATCGTCACGCGGAAGATCCCGGACGTCATCGAGCGGCGGATGATGGAGCTCTTCGATACGCGCCTCAATCTGACCGACAAGCCCATGGGCCAGGCGGAGTTGATCGCCGCGGTCAAGGAGGCGGATGTCCTGGTTCCGACCGTCACCGACCGGGTCGATTCCTCGGTGCTCTCCCAGGCGGGCCCGCGGCTCAAGCTCATCGCCAATTTCGGCACCGGCGTCGATCACATCGACCTCGCCTCGGCGCGCCAGCGGGGGGTCATCGTGACCAATACCCCCGGGGTGCTCACCGAGGACACGGCCGACATGACCATGGCGCTCATCCTGGCCGTGCCGCGAAGGCTGGTCGAAGGCGAGCGCCTGGTGCGCTCGGGCCTATGGACCGGGTGGAGCCCGGTCTCCATGCTCGGCCACCGCATCTGGGGCAAGAAGCTGGGGATCATCGGCATGGGGCGCATCGGCACCGCCGTGGCCAGGCGCGCCCGGGGCTTCGGAATCCAGATCCACTACCACAACCGGCGCCGGGTGGCGCCCGAGGCCGAAAAGGAGGTCGAGGCCACCTATTGGGAAAGCCTCGATCAGATGCTGGCCCACATGGACATCGTCTCGATCAACTGCCCGCACACGCCCGCGACCTTCCATCTGCTGTCGTCGCGCCGGCTCAAGCTCCTGAAGCCCCACGCCTATATCGTCAACACCTCGCGCGGCGAGGTGGTGGACGAGAACGCCCTGGCGCGGATGCTGCGCACGGGCGAGATCGCCGGCGCCGGACTCGACGTGTTCGAGCACGAGCCGGCCATCAACCCCAAGCTGCTGGAGCTCGACAACGCCGTCCTGCTGCCGCACATGGGGTCGGCCACGCTCGAGGGCCGCGTCGACATGGGCGAGAAAGTGATCATCAACATCAAGACCTTCGCCGACGGCCACAACCCTCCCGACCGCGTCGTCGAGACGATGTTCTAGCGCCGCTCCGGCGCCGTCTCCGCCACGCTCCCGATGTTTTCCAGATCGGACCGGATTCGCGCTTGGCCCGCGATCGGGCGGCCTAGATGAACAGGATCTGGCCGGTGGCCGAGGCCTCGGCCAGAAGCGTGACGAGTCCGCCGGCGGAATAGGGGATGTCGGGGCGAAGATCGGAGGGCGCCATCGCCATGGCGCGAAGCCCCATCTCGCACACCATGAACTTGACGCGAAGCTCGATGCAGGCGTCGAGCAGCTCCTTGAAGGTGGCGGCGCCCCGGCTGGCAAGCTCGGCCTCGCGCTGCTTCGGGCTTCGTCCCGTCGCGCCGGGCGAAAGCGCATACCAGCCGGGCGTTCCGTCGGCGCCGTCCCGGCGCAGGGCGGCGAGCGCGCCCATGGTGAAGAACAAGGTCGCGGGCGTGTTGGTGGCGGCCGCGGCGCTCGCCATGGCGAGCGCGTAGTGGACGCGCTCGAAGTCGCCGGAAAAGGCGATGATCGACAGCTTGTCGGGCTTCTTTCCCTCAGGCGGCATGGTGCGAGAGATCGGTGATCGTGGGGTGGGCGCCGCACAGCGGGCAGTCCGGGTCGCGGCGCACGCGGATCTTCTGGAAGGTGGCGCTCAGCGCGTCATACATCAGCATCCAGCCCGACAGGCTGTCCCCGATGCCCAGCAGCTCTTTGAGCACTTCGGTCGCCTGGATCGACCCCACGGCGCCGGCCAGCGCGCCCAGCACGCCCCCTTCGGAGCAGGTGGGGATGAGGCCGGGCGGCGGCGGCTCGCGGAAAAGGCAGCGGTAGCAGGGATTGTCTCCCTCGGCCCAGGCCTTGAAGGTGGAGATCTGTGCATCGAAGCGCAGCAAGGCGGCCGACACCAGCGGCTTCTTCGCGAAGTAACAGGCGTCGTTGAGGAGGTAGCGGGCGGCGAAGTTGTCGGTCCCGTCGGCCACCAGCTCGTAGCGCGCGATGAGGTCCATCGCGTTGGCCGCCGTCACCCGCGCGGCATGGGTCTCGACCCTGACCTCGGGATTGATGTCGGCCAGTGTTCGGCGGGCGCTTTCCACCTTCGGCATGCCCAGCCGCGAAGTGCCGTGGATGACCTGGCGCTGCAGGTTGGTGAGGTCCACCGCGTCGTCGTCAGCCACTCCAATCGTTCCCACGCCCGCCGCCGCCAGATAAAGGAGCAAAGGCGAGCCCAGCCCGCCTGCGCCCACCACCAGCACCCGTGATTCGAGCAGACGCTTCTGCCCGGCGCCGCCCACCTCGCGTAGGATGATGTGGCGGGCGTACCGCTTGAGCTGGGGCTCGCTGAATTCCATCGGCGGGCGGGCGCCTCTCTCTACAGGTCCTCGAACAGCGCGGTGGAGAGATAACGCTCGGCGAAGGACGGGATGATGGCGACGATCATCTTGCCTTCCATTCCGGGCCGCGACCCCACTTCGAGGGCCGCCGCGAGCGCCGCGCCCGAGGAGATTCCACCCGGCATGCCCTCGAGCCGCGCCGCCTTGCGCGACATGGCGAAGGCGGTCTCGTTGGCGATGCGGATGATCTCGTCTATCAGCTTGGTGTCCAAGATGTCGGGAACGAAACCCGCACCGATGCCCTGGATCTTGTGGGGTCCTGGAAGCCCGCCCGACAGCACCGGGCTGTCCTCGGGCTCGACCGCGACCATGCGCACGGAAGGCTTGCGTTGTTTCAGGACTTGGCCGACGCCGGTCAGCGTCCCTCCGGTCCCGACTCCGGAGATGACCACGTCGACGGCGCCGCCGGTGTCGCGCCAGATCTCCTCGGCCGTGGTGCGGCGGTGGATCTCGGGGTTGGCCGGGTTCTTGAACTGCTGCGGCATGTAGGCCTTGGGGTGCTGGCCGACAAGCTCTTCGGCCCGCGCGATCGCGCCCTTCATGCCTTGGGCGGCAGGGGTGAGTTCGATCTCCGCGCCGAGGAACAACAGCATCTTGCGCCGTTCCATCGACATGCTCTCGGGCATGGTGAGGATCAGCTTGTAGCCTTTGGCGGCGCATACGAACGCCAGCGCGATGCCGGTGTTGCCGCTGGTGGGTTCGATGAGAACCGTATCGGGCCCGATCCGCCCGTCGGCTTCCGCGGCCTCGATCATGGCCAGCCCGATCCGGTCCTTGACCGATGCCAACGGGTTGAAGAACTCGAGCTTGCCGATGATGTCCGCCTTGCACCCGGACGCCTCGGCCAGCTTGCGCATTCGCACCAGCGGCGTGGCGCCGACGGTCTCCAGGATGCTGTCGTAGATGCGGCCCCGGAACTCCGGACGATCCGCTGCTCGTTCAGACGGTTGCGACGCCCCCATGGCTTGTCCTCCCTTCCCTCGGTTGCGGAGCCGCCGACTGCCGCCCCGCTTGGTATGCGTTGTACGTGTCTTCGCGACGCCGTGGTCCGGCGCCGGTCAGATCGAGAAATCGAGCCGCCGGTTGGCCTCGCTCTCGATGTTTTCGTTGCGCGCCCTGAGGCACAGATCCTCGATCGAGATCGTGTCGAGGTCGCGCATGACGCCCTCGCCCAGCTCGACCCACAGCGGCCGCACGACCTTGTGACCGAGTTCCGATCCCGCGGGATCGTCGATCGGGTTGGAGGCCGTCTCCATGGCGCGCACGGTTCGCGTGATGTCGCCGACCGTGATGCGGCGGCGCTCGCGCGCCAGGCGATAGCCGCCCTTGGGGCCGCGGACCCCGGTCAGGATGTTGGCCCGCACCAGCTGCTGCAACACCTGTTCCAGATAGCGCCGCGGGATCCCCTGCCGAAGGGTGATCTCCCGGCTTTGGACCGGCTGGCTTCCGGCGTTGTAGGCGATGTCGAGCACGGCCTCGATCGCGAACAGCAATTTCTTCGAGAGCTTCAGCACCTCGGCCCCCGCATGCCGAGGACGCCGCCGGCGGCGACACCGGTCGATCCGAAACCGCCGTCGCCCCGCTCGGATTGGGGCAAAGCATCCGTTTCGCGCAGGGTGGCGCGAGTAAGCTCAGCCACGACGAGCTGCGCGATGCGCATGCCGCGGGTCACGGTGAACGGTTCGCCGCCGAGATTGACGAGGACGACGCCGACCTCGCCGCGGTAATCCGTGTCGACCGTGCCGGGTGCGTTCAGCACCGTGACGCCGTGCCTGAGCGCCAGGCCCGAGCGCGGGCGGATCTGGGCCTCGTAGCCCTCCGGCAACGCGATGCTGATCCCGGTCGGGATCAGGGCGCGCTCCTGGGGCGCCAGCACAACATCGGCCTCGGCCGCCGCCAGCAGGTCCATGCCGGCCGACTGGGCGGTCGCGTATTCGGGCAAGGGCAGGCCGGCGGCGTTCGCAAGCCGCTGCACCGCGACCGTGACGACACGAGGTTCGCCCATCATCGAGCCGCGAGATAATCCGAGATGCGCTTGGCCAGCCGTTCGCCGACCGCTTCCTTGGTGAGCCGCGGCCACGATTCGGAGCCCTCGGCATCGATCACATGGACCGTGGTTTCGTCGGCCCCGAAGGTGCGCGCGGCGGAAACGTCGTTGGCGACGATCCAATCGCA
>JBAVNO010000072.1:0-2108 GCA_049691095.1 Alphaproteobacteria bacterium
ACCTGCTGGTGCCCGGCCAAAGGGCGCTCGCGGTCGCCGACGGGGAGGGGCGCAACGGCGTTTGGCTCGCCCGCCAGGGGCTTCACGTGCTGTCTGTCGACTTCTCGCGGTCCGCGCTGGCGAAGGCGCGCCGCCTGGCCGAGCGCCACGGCGTGACCTTAGAGACGGAGCTCGCGGATCTGAGGACCTGGAATTGGGGCGAAGACCGGTTCGACCTGGTGGCGGCCATCTTCATCCAGTTCGCGCCGCCCGAGGAGCGCGCCCGGATGTTCGAGAACATCAAGAAATGCCTGAAGCCGGGCGGCCTCTTGATCCTTCAGGGCTATACGCCGAAGCAGATCGAATACAAGACAGGCGGTCCGCCCGATGTCGCGAACCTCTACACCGCGGCGCTCCTGCGCCAGGCGTTCGCCGACATGACGATCCTCCACCTTCGCGAGCACGAAGACGTCATCGAGGAAGGCGAGCGCCACAGCGGCCTCTCCGCCCTGGTCGACATGGTCGCCCGTAAATGAGCGGTTGCGGCGGCCGGCAGCGCCAAAGCAGCGAACCAGTCACACGATGAGCGCAACGGCCCCATGGCAGTCGGACGTCCGGGGCTTTACGGCAAGCTCGCCGATACATAGATGTTTCCGACACGTGGCGTGACGTGGCGTGACCTGGCGGCACCGTTCGTGGCTGCGATTGTCACGAGGCGAAGGAGGCCCCATATGACGTGGATCAAAGCGACAAGTTGCCTGTTTCTACATACTAAGAACCCGGTGTGAGCAACCATTCCAGGGTGCCGCGGCGAAGGACGTGAGGAGCAGGACGTGAAGGCAGGTCTGATCCGAACGATCGCCATCATCACGGGTCTCGTGATCATGGCGGCTCCGCTGCCGGCGCGCGCACAGGGCACCGTGACGCCCACGCCGCTCCCCGAAGGCGCCCCGCCCTATACGGCGGCGCAGCTCGACCAGCTCTTGGCCCCCATCGCTCTCTACCCCGATCCCCTGCTCACGCAAATCCTGACGGCCGCCACCTACCCCCTCGAAGTGGTCGAGGCCGCTCGCTGGCTGCAGAGCCCCGGCAACGCGGCGCTCAAGGGTGATCAACTGGCCGAGGCGCTTCAAACGCAGGACTGGGATCCCAGCGTGAAGTCGCTTGTCCCCTTTCCTCAGCTATTGAAGATGATGGACAGCCGGCTTGACTGGACGCAGAAGCTCGGCGATGCCTTCTTGGCGCAGCCGAGCGACGTCATGGACTCGGTGCAGCGCCTGCGCCAGCAAGCGCAGGCTGCAGGTAACCTTGTGACGACCCCGCAGCAGGTGGTCACGATCGTGGAGAAGACGATCGTGATCGAGCCGGCGAGCCCGGAAATCGTCTACGTTCCCTGTTATAACCCAACCCTGATCTACGGCGTCTGGCCGTATCCGTATTACCCGCCCTTCTATTACCCATTCCCCGAATGCTATCCCGGTCCGGCGATCATTTTTGGCGTCGGCATCCTATTCGTCGAATCGCTCTGGCGATGGGAATGGTGGGATTGGCACTACCATCGCATCCACGTCGATCACCGCAAGTACAACGCGATCAACCGATACAATTCCGAGCACCGTGGCCGGCCGGCGGTGACCGAGGACACCTGGGCGCACGACCCCTATCACCGCCGCGGGGTTGCCTATCCGACCCCGGAGACTCGGGAAAGATTCCAGCCGGCTCAGGTCAGGCAGCCCAGGCCGGGCCGCGAGTTTCGCGGCTTTGAGCAACCGACCGCGGCGCCGACGCGCGGCACAGCGGCACGTCCGTCAGAGGCGGCTCGCCCGTCGCCGGAACGTCCGTCAGCGGCACCTCCGTCAGAGGCGGCTCGTCCGTCGCTGGAACGTCCGTCGCTGGAACGTCCGTCGGCGGCACCTCCGTCAGAGGCGGCTCGTCCGTCAGAGGCGGCTCGTCCGTCACAGGAACGTCCGTCAGCGGCACCCCCGTCAGCGGCGGCACGTTCCCCGGCCGCGCGCGCCCCGGCGGCAATCTACGAAGGCTTCGGAACGCCCGGGTCCGATGTGCGCGTCCACGAAGAACGCGGTCGCCAAAGCCGCGGCTCGATGGTGCCGTCCAGGCCGCCTACGGGC
>JBAVNO010000073.1:0-2519 GCA_049691095.1 Alphaproteobacteria bacterium
TCGCCCGCGCGCTCGCCTGCCCGCCGGAAAAGATCGTATTCAACGGCCCCGCCAAGACCGGGCCGGACCTGGAGACCGCGTTGAACGAGGGCGCGCTGGTGGTCGTCGATTCCTTCGACGAGATGGCAACGGTGCGCGCGCTGGCCGCGACGGCAGGCAAATCGTTTCGCATCGGGCTTCGCATCGGCCTGGAACCCCGCGAATCTCCGTGGTCCCGATTCGGCTTCACCGCGGAAACGGGTGAGGCCGTTTTGGCCATGCGGCGCGCGGCCACGTCGGGCCTTGCCATCGAAATGCTGCACAATCACGGCGGCACCGACCGCACCGATCCCGCCCCTTACGCGCGCGCGGCGGAAAGCCTCGGCAGGCTCGCGCAGACGGCGGCCGAGCTCGGGCACGAAGTCACGCGCATCGACTTGGGCGGCGGGTTCGCGACCGGCGTTGCACCCTCCGCTTATGCCGAGCCGGTGCTGGCGGTGCTGGATCGGGTTCGCGAGCGGACCGGGCGGGCGATGGGCCTCGTCATCGAGCCGGGGCGCGCCATCGTCGATCCCGCCGTGGTGCTGCTGGCGACCGTGATGGCGGTGAAGGCCGGCGCGCGCCGGGCCGTCACGCTCGATGCGGGAATCAACCTGCTGCCGCCGGCCGGCCGCGCGCGGCCGCGCACCGTTCGCGTCCTCGCCTCCAAGGCCCTGAATCAAGCGGGCCTGCCGACCGACGTGTTCGGGCCTTTGTGCATGCCCCAGGACCTGGTGGCCGAGGGGGCAGCGCTGCCGCCACTCAATCCGGGCGACATCGTCGCGATCGAGGAGACCGGCGCCTATACGATTTCCCAGTCGATGCAGTTCATCGCGCCGAGGCCGGCCGTCGTTCTGATGAGCGCCGAGGGCGAGGCGCCGATCCGCCGCCGCGAGGACTGGCGGGACGTGTTCGCGCTCGACGCCTTGCCCGACCGGCTGTGGCCCAAGGGCGCCGAATTTTGAGCGCGCCTTGCGGCGCGCCCAAGCGGCGGCTACACATCGCCCCCATGACCGCGGCTCTGGAGATTCCGGCGCGCCCTTCCATGCGCACAGACGCGTTCGATTTCGCGTTGCCGCGGGAGTTGATCGCCGCGCACCCCGTCGCGCCCCGCGACGCCGCGCGCCTTCTGGTGGTGGGCGAGCGGATGGACGACCGCCGTGTCCGCGATCTGCCTTCCCTCCTGGAGCCGGGCGACATCCTGGTCTTCAACGACACGCGGGTGATCCCGGCGCGCCTTTCCGGCGTGCGGTCGGGCGCCCCCGGCAACGAGCGCGGCAAAGCCAAGGTGGAGCTGACCATCCACCGGCAAGAAGAACCCGCGGTCTGGCGCGCCTTCGCGAGGCCGGCGAAACGGCTGAAGCCCGGCGACCGGGTGCGGTTCGCCGGGGATTTCGGGTGCGAGATCGTGGCGCGGCTGGAAGAAGGCGAGGTGCGCCTTCGCTTCGACCGTGCGGGCGATGATCTGCGCGCGGCGCTGGAGCGCTTCGGCGCCATGCCGCTTCCGCCCTATATCCCGCGGCCCCGGGGCCCCGACGCGCGCGACCGCGCCGATTACCAGACCATGTTCGCGCGCGAGGACGGGGCGGTGGCCGCGCCCACCGCGGGCCTCCATTTCACGCCCGAGCTGCAGGCGGCGCTCGCGGCCCGCGGCATAAAATACGCGACGCTGACGCTCCATGTCGGCGCCGGAACGTTCCTCCCCGTCAAGGTCGACGACATCCGCGACCATCCCATGCACGCGGAAACCGGCCACATCACACGGGAAGCCGCAGCCGCCATCAACGAGGCAAGGGCCGCGGGCGGGCGCGTCGTAGCCGTGGGCAGCACGTCGCTGCGTCTGCTGGAGACCGCCGCGGGAAGCGACGGCACGATACGTCCCTTCGACGGCTCGACCGATATCTTCATCACGCCGGGCTACCGGTTCAAGGCGGTGGACCTGCTGCTCACCAACTTCCACCTCCCGCGCTCGACCCTGTTCATGCTGGTGTGCGCGTTCGCAAGCACGGTGCGGATGAAGCAGGCCTACGCCCACGCCATCGCCGCTAAGTACCGGTTCTTTTCCTACGGCGACGCCTGTCTGCTTTATCGCGGGGATGAGGCGTGAGCGCGTTTGCCTTCGAAATCCTCGCGACCTCGGGAGCGGCGCGGCGCGGGCGCCTCACGACCGCCCACGGCACCGTCGAGACCCCTGCCTTCATGCCGGTCGGCACCGCCGCGACCGTCAAGGCGATGACGCCCGAATCCGTCCGCGAAACCGGCGCCGAGATCGTGCTCGCCAACACCTATCACCTGATGCTGCGCCCCGGCGCCGAGCGGATCGAGCGGCTGGGCGGCCTCCATAGGTTCATGAACTGGCCGGGGCCGATTCTGACCGATTCGGGCGGCTTCCAGGTGATGTCGCTGGCCAAGCTCCGGCAGATCGACGCCGACGGCGTCACCTTCCAGTCCCACATCGACGGCACGCGCCACCGCCTGACGCCCGAGCGCGCGGTGGAGAT
>JBAVNO010000074.1:0-2949 GCA_049691095.1 Alphaproteobacteria bacterium
CGTAAGGGACTTCTGCCTGATCGCCCAGCCGATCCGCCCGGCGGCTGAGGACGTCCTGACGGACGCTTTGGCCGAGCAAATCGTGGCCCATGATGAAATTGGCGAAAAGCTTTGTGGGTGGAAGCCGTGACTCGCCTCGGCGAAGCCTTCGGCGGAGCCTGGGAGCGCCCGTGGTTCCCGTGGCTGCGGGGCTGTGGGCGTCTCGATTGAATGGGCGGTCGGCACGATGCGCGCCGGGCCGGAGCACGACCACTTCGGCCGGCCCTTCGTGTCGAGCGCGCAGCTCGTCAAGATAGACGACGACGTGATTGCCATCCGCGCCTTCGCCGGCGCCATGCTGCCCGCGAGCGACTACCGCGAGCTGAAGCGTCAGCTCCGCGAGCACGGGTTCAAAACGATACGGCGCGAAGTGCGGGATGACGAAGGGCGGCTCGTCAGGATCATCGACAGGCCCTTGTGAGCCTTACATTGTAAGGCATTACCGTAAGGTGCCGCTCAGTTAAGTCCTTGATGTAATGGTCGGAGTGAGAGGATTTGAACCTCCGGCCCCTGCCTCCCGAAAGCAGTGCTCTACCAGGCTGAGCTACACTCCGGCCGCGGCGTCTTATAGCGTCAACCTGGGCCGCGAAGCAAGACAAGCGAACCGCACGGGCGCGACATCGCGGATGATGGCCTAGGGAAGGGCCGCCAGAAGCCCACGTCCGATCGCCGCGGGTCGCTGGGCCTTGCAGTGGCCGTTCTTAGCGGCACGGGCGGGTATACGGTTAACGGCGGGCGCCTTGGGGGCCGCGCCTCAGAACCCCCGCTCGACGCAGAAATCGAGCACGTCCAGAAGCACGCCCCGCTCGCGCGAGTCGCGGAACAGGGTCAAGGCCTCGCGGGCGGCCTCGGCGTATCCGCGCGCGCGCTCCAGCGTTTCGGCCAACGCGCCCCGGCGGGTCACGAGATCGATCGCCCGGCCGAGATCGCCCTCGCTCTGGTCCATGTCCTCGATGGTGCGGCGCCAAAAGGCACGCTCGGCCTCGTCCCCCCGAGCAAAGGCCAGCACGACCGGAAGCGTCACCTTGCCGTCGCGGAAATCGTCCCCCAGGGACTTCCCCCGGGCAGGGCTTCCCGCCTGATAATCGAGTACGTCGTCCACCAACTGGTAGACGATGCCGAGGTTGAGGCCGTAGCGGCCCAGCGCCTGCTCCTCGGCCGCCGGGCGTTCGGCCACCACGGCACCGATACGGCAGGCAGCCTCGAACAGGGTGGCGGTCTTGGCCCGGATGACCTCGAGATATGCCTCCTCGGTGGTCTCGGTGTCGTTGGCGGTCATGAGCTGATGGACCTCGCCCTCGGCGATCACGGCCGAGGCATCCGAAAGGATCTTCAGCACCTTGAGCGACCCGTCGGACACCATGAGCTGGAACGCCCGGCTGAAGAGAAAGTCCCCGACCAGCACGCTCGACTTGTTGCCCCATACGGAATTGGCAGTGGCCAGCCCGCGCCTTAGCCCGGACCCGTCCACTACGTCGTCGTGAAGAAGCGTGGCCGTGTGGATGAACTCCACGCAGGCGGCCAACGGTACGTGCCGTTTCCCCTTGTATTCGCAAAGCCTGGCCGAGGCCAGCGTCAGCATCGGTCGCAGCCGTTTGCCTCCCGCGGCCACGATATGGCCGGCGAGCTGAGGGATAAGGGCGACGTCGCTTTGCATCCGCTCGAGGATGACGGCATTCACGAGCGCCATATCCTCGGAGACCAGCTGGGCAAGGGCATCCAGCGCGCCCTCATGGTGCGGCTTTCTCGCCTCTTCCAGCCCTGCGGCGACGGCAACCATGTTTGCCCGTAGTTCTTGACGCGGTCCTTCCCCGGCAGTCAGCATAGAACCGTACTCGCGCCGGTCAAGTGCAACACACATATGGAACGAAACGAGAATAGGGCGGGCACAAGGGGGAGGCCGTGCGGGAACTGCTGCGGACCAACGATCTGGTACGGCTCAGCTACGTGACCGCGTTGCTGGCGGAACAAGACATACAGGCCATCGTGCTCGATACCCACACCAGCATTCTCGAGGGGAGCATCGGGGCCATCCCCCGACGCTTGATGGTGGAGGACGCCGACTATTCACGTGCCAAGTGGATCTTGAAGGGCGTCGGCGTGCTTTCCGCCTGCGATGAATAGCATAAGGCAGCAGTCGGGGCATGGGTCGGCCAATGGGCCCATGGGGGAGCCGCCGACCGTTTCCAGCCCGGTCGCGACCGATGACACGCTCTTGGGCGGCCAGGTCAGGTTCCGGCAACCGGCAAAGGGCTACCGGGTCGCGATCGACCCGGTGCTGCTCGCCGCCTTCGTGACCGCTCGCACGGGCGAGGCGGTATTGGACGCAGGCTGCGGCGTAGGGGCGGCGGCGCTTTGCCTGCTACGGCGTGTGCCGGAATGCCGCGTCACGGGCCTTGAGATCGACGGTGAACTAGCGGCCTTGGCCCGCGAAAACGCCGAGCTTAACGGTATGACCGGGGCTTTTCGCGTGATCGAAGGCGATGTCGCGGCGCCGCCCGCAACGCTCAAGCCCGGCACCTTCGAGCACGTGATGATGAATCCGCCATTCCACGAGAAAGGCCGCACGCAGGAATCGCCGGTTGCCGCCAAGGCGCGGGCGAATGTGGAATCGGCGGCGGGGCTGGCTGACTGGATCATGTTGGCAAGCGTGATGCTGTGCCCCAGGGGGATCGTTTCGCTGATCCATCGCGCCGATAGGTTGGACCACGTGGTTTCCGCATTATCGGCGCATGGCTTCTGCGGGGTCACGGCAGTGCCGCTATTGCCCGGCGCGGGCCGGCCAGCGAAGCGCGTGCTGGTGCGCGCGGAAAGGGGCGGGGCGGCTGGCTTGACGCTGCTGCCCGGCCTCGTCCTCCACGACGCGACGGGCCAATTCACGAAGGAGGCGGACCGCATCCTTCGGGACGG
>JBAVNO010000075.1:0-5886 GCA_049691095.1 Alphaproteobacteria bacterium
CGCCTGGTACGACCGCAACCGGCGCCGCCTTCCCTGGCGCGCCGAGCCCGGCCAAACGCCCGATCCCTACCGCGTGTGGCTCAGCGAAATCATGCTGCAGCAGACGACGGTGGCCGCGGTCGCCCCCTATTTCCAGCGATTCACACGGCGTTGGCCCGATGTGGCGGCGCTCGCCCGCGCCTCGCTCGATGACGTGCTGGCCGAGTGGCAGGGGCTCGGCTATTACGCCCGCGCCCGCAACCTGCACCGCGCGGCCAAGCTGGTGGAACACGAGCGGGGCGGCCGCTTTCCCGACGACGAGGAGGGGCTGGCGCGCCTTCCCGGCGTCGGGCGCTACACGGCGGCGGCGATCGCCGCCATCGCCTTCGGCCGGCGCGCCGCGGCCATGGACGCCAACGCCGAGCGCGTCGTCGCCCGTCTGTTCGCGGTCGAAGCGCCGGTCGCGGCGGCCAAGCGCGCGCTCGCCGCGCACGCGCTGTCCCTGGTGCCCACGACGCGCTGCGGCGATTTCGCGCAGGCGGTGATGGACCTGGGCGCCACCGTCTGCACGCCGCGCGCGCCCAAATGCGATGCCTGTCCGCTGGAAGCCTGTTGTGTCGCCCGCGCCCGCGGGTGGGAGGACAGGATTCCGGTGCGAAAGCCCAAGGCAGCGCGCCCCACCCGGCGCGGCGTCGCCTATTGGCTGGAGCGCGGCGACGGCGCGGTGTGGCTGCGGCGGCGTCCCGAGGCCGGGCTCTTGGGCGGCATGGTCGAGGTTCCCTCCAGCGACTGGCGCCTCGATTCCCTCACGCCCAAGGCGGCGCGGGCGGCGGCCCCCGTCAAGGCCCGCTGGCGCGCGCTTCCGGGCGTCGTGCGCCACAGCTTCACCCATTTCCATCTCGAGCTCGTGGTGCTGGCGGCGCGCATGGATGCCGATGCAGAGGGCCGCGGCGCAGATGGCCGCGGCGCGCGCGCTGGCGGCGCGTTTCCCGGATCGCGCCGCGGATTCTGGGCCGGTCCCGCCGACATGGCGCGCCTGGCGCTGCCCACGGTCATGAAAAAGGTGATCCACCACGCGCGAAGCGCAGGGACGGGAAGGGGACGCGCCAAAGACCGGCCGGGTTCGAAGGGATCGGCCGCGCAGGCAACGTCGAGGCCGCGCCGGTGAACGCCGTGCCGGCGCGCATCGTGGCCGCGAACATCCTGGATCGGGGCCGAGGAAAACCCGCCCGCGCCATGGGCGCGGGCGGGGGGACCATCGTCTAGGGGGGGGTGTGTAAGCCGTCCTCGGGGGAGGGGTCTCGTTAAAGACCAAAATCTCACAGTAACGGGACTACCGACGATGATGGCGTGATCCTAGCGCGAGCCGCCTGAATTCCCGCTGAGCGACCCGTTCATATGCCGTTCAGCCAAAAAGAACGCGCGTGCCGCGGGACCGCCGCGCCATTGCGGGCGCCGCCGGCCGACCCAATCTTTAGGGGGTCCGGCGCGGCCGGGCCCGGCTCGAAACGAACCGGTGGCTTTCACGACGGGCGGGCGCCTGGCGGCGCGGGAGCAAGACTCACGGATGGCTCCCGCTGTTGTTCAACCCGCGGGAAAAGGCGTAGGGTTGTGACGATGCGTTGGCTGTGGATTGCGATCCTGGCGGGCGCGCTTGGCGTAAGCCAGGGCGCGAACGCCGCGTCGCCCGATCACGAACGCGCCCGGGCGGCGCTGGAAGCCGGCGAAATCCTGCCGCTGCAGGAAATCCTGTCCAAGGTGGACGAGCAGTTCGAGGGTCGCGTCATCGAGGTGCGCCTGAGCGACTTCGAAGAAGGCTTGCACGGATGGATCTACGCCATCACGCTCTTGAGCCCGCAAGACAATGTGCTGATCCTGAAGGTCGACGCCGGAACCGGCGTCATCCTGAAGGTGGTAGGGCACGGGATCGCGGAAGCCCGAAAACCCCAGTGACCGATCCCGCCGCCTCTCCGGATCGGACCGGGATAAGAGATTGAGTCACCCGCCATGCGCATCCTGATCGTCGAAGACGAACCCGATCTCGCCCGCCAGCTCGCCGACACCATGCGCGACGCGGGCTATGCCGTGGACGCCGCCCATGACGGCGAGGAGGGGCAGTTCCTGGGCGAGACCGAGCCTTACGATGCCGTCATCCTCGACCTCGGATTGCCGAAGATGGACGGGGTCAGCGTGCTCGAAAGCTGGCGCCGGGCGGGACGCAACATGCCGGTCCTGATTCTCACTGCGCGCGACCGCTGGAGCGACAAGGTGGCCGGATTCGACGCCGGCGCCGACGACTACGTGACCAAACCCTTCCGCATGGAGGAGGTGCTGGCGCGGCTCCGCGCGCTCATCCGGCGCGCCGCCGGGCACGCCTCGCCCGACATCGAATGCGGCCCGATCCGCGTCGACACCCGCAACGGGCGCGTGACGGTGGACGGCGTGGCGGTCAAGCTCACGGCCCAGGAATTCAAGATCGTCTCCTATCTCGCCCACCACAAGGGCAAGGTCATCTCGCGCACCGAGCTGACCGAGCACATCTACGGCCAGGACTTCGACCGCGACTCCAACACCATCGAGGTCTTCATCGGCCGCTTGCGCAAGAAGCTCGGCGTGCCGGTCATCGAGACCGTGCGGGGGCTGGGCTACCGCATGGCCCCGCCCGGGGATGCGAATTAGATCGCTCGCCTTCCGGCTCGTGATCGCCTCGGCGCTTTGGATCGGCGCCGCGGTGGTTGCCGGCGGCATCCTGCTTTCCGCCGTGTTCCGCGGCTACGCCGAGCGCGCGTTCGACGCGCGGCTCATGGTTCTTCTCGATGCACTGGTGGCGGCTAGCAGCATCGACGAGACGGGCAAGGTCCGCATCCTGCGGGCGCCCAGCGACCCCAGATTCGAACAGCCCTATTCCGGCTGGTACTGGCAGATCGCCGACAATCGGGGACCGGTGCTGCGCTCGCGCTCGCTTTGGGACCAGGTGCTGTCAGCCGATTACCGGGTGCTGGGCGGCGGCCGGTTCCAGTCCCTCGTCGGCACCCAGGCGAAGCTGCGGATCATCGGGCGGGACGTGACGTTGCCGGGATCGGACGACGTCTTCCATTACATCGTGTCCGGCGACCGGCGCGAGATCGACACCGAGATCGCCCGCTTCAATGCTACGCTCATCTGGTCGCTGGGCGCGCTGGCCTCGGGCCTGGTGATCGCCGTGCTCATCCAGGTGCGCTACGGGCTCAAGCCGCTTCGGCGCGTGCGCGCGGCGCTTTCCGACGTGGCGTCGGGCGGCACCAGCCGCCTCGAAGGGCGCTACCCGTCCGAGGTGGAGCCGCTGGTGAGCGAGATCAACCTGCTGCTCGACAGCAACCGCGAAGTGGTGGAACGGGCGCGCACCCACGTCGGGAATCTCGCCCACGCGCTGAAGACGCCGCTTTCGGTGCTGAGCAACGCGGCCGCCGAGGGGCGGGCCTCGGGGACGAATTCGCTCGCCGAAACGGTCCGCCGTCAGGTCGATTCCATGCGCCGCCAGGTCGACCACTATCTGGTGCGGGCCCGCACCGCCGCCTCGGGCGGCGTGATCGGGACGCGCACCGAGGTGATACCGGTGATCGAGGATCTGGCGCGCACGCTTGAGCGCATCCATGCCGGGCGCGACATCGCCATCGCGGTCGAGGACGCGCACGGGCTCTATTTCCGCGGCGAGCGCCAGGACCTGGAGGAAATGCTCGGCAACCTGATCGACAACGCCTGCAAGTGGGCGAGGTCCCGAGTGCGCGTGTCGGCCGCGCTCAAGGATGGGCGCCTCGTGATCGCGGTCGACGACGACGGGCCGGGTCTCGGCCCCGAACAGCGCGAAGCGGCGTTCGGGCGCGGCCACAAGCTGGATGAGGCGGTGCCGGGATCGGGGCTGGGGCTTTCCATCGTGCGCGACATCGCCGCGCTTTACGGGGGCGAGGTCGAACTTTCGGAATCGGCGCTGGGCGGGCTCAGGGCCGCGATCGAGCTTCCCGCCGCCATCATCGGCGCGTCCGCGGAAGCGGCCGCCTCGGACGTCCGCGCCAAGGGCTGACACTGCCGCTGATTGTGCCGCTAGTTGAGCTCGGCGCGGAGCTGCTGGCGCAGCCGGTCGATGGGCACCAGCCGGCCTTCCACGTTCACGTGCCAGAAGGTCCAGCCGTTGCAGGCCGGCGCGCCTTGCACATGGGCCGCCACCCGGTGGATCGACCCGGTCATATCCGCGCAAACCAGCGTCCCGTCGGCCCGCACCTTGGCGGCATAGCGCCGATTCATGTCCACCAGCACCTCGCCCGGCGACAGCAGCCCCCGTTCGACGAGCCAGCCGAAGGGAATCCGGGGTTCGGTGCGCTTCGAGGCGGTGCGGACGAGACTCATGTCCTCAGTCTCGGGCGTGGCGGCGATTCTCTTCTTCGCGATCGCGGCATATGCCTTGTCGCGCTCGATGCCGAGAAAACGGCGGCCCAGGCGCTTGGCGACCGCGCCCGTGGTGCCGGTGCCGAAGAACGGGTCGAGCACCAGGTCGCCGGGATTGGTCGCCGCCATGATCGCGCGATGGAGCAGGCTCTCCGGCTTCTGGGTCGGGTGCGCCTTGGCCCCATCGGGTCCGCGCAGCCGCTCGGTCCCCGAACAGATGGGAAGCAGCCAGTCGCTTCGCATCTGGAGGTCGTCGTTCAACGCCTTCATGGCCGCGTAGTTGAAGGTGTAGCGGGCCTTGGGCTTCTTCGCGCACCAGATCAGCGTCTCGTGGGCGTTGGTGAAGCGGGCACCGCGGAAGTTCGGCATCGGGTTGGTCTTGCGCCACACCACGTCGTTCAGAATCCAGAAGCCCAGGTCCTGCACCGCGGCGCCGATGCGGAAGATGTTGTGATAGGTGCCGATGACCCACAGCGTGCCGCTATCCTTCAGCACCCGCCTTGCGGCCGCGAGCCAATCCCGGGAGAAACGGTCGTAGTCGGCGAAATCGGCGAACTTGTCCCAATCCTCGTCCACCCCGTCGACGCGGGTGTGGTTGGGACGCAGGAGTTCGCCACCGAGTTGCAGGTTGTAGGGCGGGTCGGCGAACACCATGTCCACCGACTTCTCGGGGAGCGAATCCATCAGGGCCACGCAGTCCCCGACCAGGATCCGGTTGGCTTCGATGCCGGTTTGCTTTGCCATGGCCGCCGAGCATGAGTCAGGCGATTCCCGCCGTCAACAGGAAAACTTTGCCGAATCAATGTGTTAATAAGGCTTGTGTGCCGCGAGTCAGGCGGGACTCAAGATGTTGAGGACGGGCGCGAAGCTGCGCCTGTGATGGCGGGTCGGGCCGAGCGCGTTCAGGGCCTCGCGGTGCTCCGGCGTCCCGTAACCGGCATTGTGGTCCCAGCCGAAGCCGGGGTGGCGGAGCGCGAGCTTGGCCATGATGCGGTCGCGGGTGACCTTGGCGATGATCGAGGCGGCGGCGATCGAAAGGCTGAGCTGATCGCCGTCGATGATCGTTTGGGCAGGGCAGGGAATCTCGGGGGCGAACCGGCCGTCGATCAGCGCCACGCGGGGGCGGATCGGCAAAGCCGTCACCGCGCGCCCCATGGCCAGCAGCGTTGCGCGGTGGATGTTGAGGCGGTCGATCTCGCGCGCCGCCGAGGCCCCCACTCCGATGGCGACGGCCCCGCCCGCAAGCGCCGACAAGGCGGCGTAGATCTCTTCGCGCACCGGCCGCGACAGGCGCTTCGAGTCGTCGATGCGCGCCAGCAGGCGGCGGGGAATCCGCGCCGCCTCAAGCACCACGGCGGCGGCCACCACGGGACCGGCCCAGGGGCCCCGGCCCGCCTCGTCGACGCCGGCGACCGGGCCCTCGAATCCGCGCTCGAAGCTGAGATCAGGCATTTCGGGCGCCGGGCTCGATGGGCGCGCCGCCGG
>JBAVNO010000076.1:0-5559 GCA_049691095.1 Alphaproteobacteria bacterium
GCGCCGCGGCCGCATCCGCGGATCCGCCGCCGATGCCGGAGGCCACGGGCAGACGCTTGATCAGCCGCAGCTCCGCGCCGCGGGGCGCACCGGTCATTCCCGCCAGCGTGCGCGCGGCGCGCAGCACGAGATTGCCGTCGTCCGCCGCGAGTCCCTGGGCCATCGGGCCTTCGACCTTGAGCGTGAGCGGTTCGCCCCCGCGTTTCGACTCCCCGGCCGAAGCCGCGATCACGGTGTCGTGGATGCCGGCGAAGGCGATGAGGCTGTCCACCATGTGGAAGCCGTCGGTTCGGCGCCCCGTTACGTGCAGATAGAGATTGAGCTTGGCCGGCGCGGCGCGGCGGACCTCACGCGGCGGCGACTCAGGGGACGGCTGGTTCAAGTGCCCGGGGATTCTGCGCGGCTGACGGCAAGGCCGTTCTGCAGCTTGGCCTCGATCTTGGGGATGGCGTCGGGGTCGGGCTTGAGCGCGAGCGCGCGGCGCCACTGGAACTTCGCCTCGGCGAACCGCCCGTCGTGCCAATAGGCGTCGCCCAGATGGTCGTTGATGGTGGGGTCCTGGGGCTCCAGCTCCACCGCCAGCTCCAGCTTCGCGACCGCCTGCTTGACCTGGCCCAGCCGCAGCAGGATCCACCCCATGCTGTCGACGATGAACCCGTCGTTGGGGCGCAGCTCGTAGGCACGCTCGAGCATGCTCTTCGCGCGCTCCAGGTTGATGCCCTTCTCGAGCCAGGAATAGGCGAGATAGTTAAGCACGTAGGGCTGATCCGGGCGCAGCTCCAGCGACTTGAGGAAATCGCCCTCCGCCAGACTCCATTCATGGGAGCGCTCGCGCACGATGCCGCGGGCGTAAAGAATCGCCCAGTGGCGTTCCTCGAGCTTCGGGATTCTGTCCAGCGCCCGGCTGTAGGCCTGCTCCGCCTCCTTGAAGCGCTCGTGGCTGCGCAGGATGTCGCCCATGGTCACCAGCATGTCGGTGCGGTCCGGGCGCTCGTCGGCCAGCGTGTTGAGAAGGGCGACGGCCTCGTCGGTCTTGCCCATGGAGTCGAGATACACCGACTCCCGCAGCCGGCCCAGCCAATGGAAGGGCGAGTCCTTGGCAATGGACGCATAGACCTTCACCGCCTCGTCGTCGCGGCCCTGGCTGTCCAGGATGTCGGCCATCAACGCCTGGCAGACGGGGAAGTCGGGCTTGAGCAGCAGGGCCAGCCGCGCGTAGGAGAGCGCGATGATCCCCACATTCTGCTGCTGCAACGTGCCGGCAACGTTGAACAGCGCCTCGACCATGCCGTCGGTGGCGCTGGCGACGAGGGGTTGCGCCGGGCTGTGGTCCGCCATCCGCTTGAGGTCGGGGTCGAGCAGAATCGTGTCGGGATTCTGCGCCACGTAATCCTCATAGAGCGCCTTCGCCTTGTCGGTGGCGCCGGTGCGCTCGTAGAGCCGCCCCAGGGCCTGGACCAGGCGCAGCGACCCGGCCTGGCCGGCCTCGATCGCCGCCTTATAGCCTTCCGCGGCCGCGTCCGTGCGGCCGGCAAGGTCGTTGAGGAAAGCCGCATGGAGGTCGCGCAGCACGGCGAAGGCGCTGTTCTCGCCCAGCGGGTCGAGCTTGTCGATCGCCTTGTCGAGGTGTCCGGCTCCGGCCTCGATCCAGGCCAGCATCAGCGGCACGAAGAACTTGTTGAGGCCGGTATCGGGGAGCGCCTGAAGCCTGACGCTCGCGTTCTGGAACTTGCCGTCTTGAAAGTCCCGGATCGCCAGCGTCAGCGCCGGAAGCGGCGCATCGGGGATGCGCTCGTTGAGACGCCGAGCCAGGTCCATGGCGTCGTCCATGCGCCCTTCGGAGAGCGTCAGCAGGAAGGTGCGCTGGAGGAGCTCGAGATTGTCCGGGTTCTGCTTGAGGGCGTAGAGGAGGTAATCGGCGGCCTGCGCAAAGTCGCCCATGCGCTCGGCGTGAATGCCCGCGAGATAGCTTCCGGGCGTCGAGGACGGCTTCGACGACAGGCCCACCTGCGCGGCCGCAGCGTTCGCCTGCGCCGTGGCGCCGGGATGGGCGGCGTTGGTGACCGTCGCGGCCGGCTGGCTCGCGCACGCCGCCAATGCCAGGGCGAGCGCCAAGGCCGGCGTCAGGACCATGAGTCGAGGCGCCGCAAGGCGCCAACCGGCGCCGGCATACGCGTTCCGCCGGGCCAAGCACCGGGATGCGAAGAACGTCATGAACTGCAAACTAAGCTCCTGCCCGCGGCCCCCAAATGGTTGGCCGAGACCGTTAACAAACTTCGGTGAAGGCCCTGTTAACGGCCCTGCATATGGCATGGAGGCGCCAACGGCGCCGCGCCAAGTGACCCAACATGACCCAACATATGTGTCCCCATTACCGGCGCGATGCAAGCCCCGCGACGCCTCGGTTCGCCTGGGCCGCCGGGCGGAGGACTCCTCGCCACGACTTCGAGGCGGGCCGAACCGGGCCCGGTTGCCTTCACATGTTGGGATAATTGGGGCCGCCGCCGCCCTCGGGTACGACCCACTCGATGTTCTGGAGCGGGTCCTTGATGTCGCAGGTTTTGCAGTGGACGCAGTTCTGGGCGTTGATCTGGAGCCTCGGCCCGCCCGTCTTGTCATCGCTCACGATCTCGTAGACGCCGGCCGGGCAATAGCGCTGCTCGGGCGCCTCATAGCGCGGCAGGTTGAAGGCCACGGGTACGGAGGGATCCTTGAGCCGCAGGTGGACCGGCTGATCCTCCTCGTGGTTGGTGTTCGAGAGGTACACCGACGAAAGCTTGTCGAAGCTGACCACCCCGTCGGGCTTGGGATAGTCGATGGGACGGCATTGCGAGGCGGGCTTGAGCGATTCGTGGTCCGGCTTGCCGTGCTTGAGCGTCCACGGGACCAGGAAGCCGAGGCCCAGATCGTTGAGCCACATGTGGACGCCGCCGTGGAGCGTCCCCAGCCACAGGCCCCATCTCAGGCCCGGCTTCACGTTGCGCACCTTGCGCAGCTCCGCACGGACCCACGACTTCCGGTAGGCCTCCTCGTAGGACGCCAGCACGGTCTGGGATTCGCCCCGGGACAGCGCGGCGAAGGCGGCCTCGGCGGCCAGCATCCCGGTCTTCATCGCATAGTGGGTGCCCTTGATGCGCGGCAGGTTCACGAACCCGGCCGCGCAGCCGATGAGCGCGCCGCCGGGGAACACCAGCCTGGGCACCGACTGGAAGCCGCCCTCGTTGATGGCCCGGGCCCCGTAGGAGATGCGCTTTCCGCCTTCGAACAGGGGCCGGATCGCCGGGTGGGTCTTGAAGCGCTGGAACTCGTCGTAGGGCGAAAGGTACGGGTTCTCGTAGTTCAGATGCACGACGAAGCCGGCCGCCACCTGATTGTCTTCCAGGTGATAGATGAACGAGCCGCCGCCGGTCTTCGAATCGAGCGGCCAGCCCTGGCTGTGGATGACGAGGCCCGGCCGGTGGCGGGCGGGGTCGACCTGCCACAGCTCCTTGAGGCCGATTCCGTATTTCTGCGGCCCGATGCCCTCGCGCAGCGCGAATTTCTCGATCAGATGCTTGGACAGCGATCCGCGCACGCCTTCGGCGAAGAACGTGTACTTGGCGGCCAGCTCCACGCCCGGCGTGTAGCTCGGCTTATGATGGCCGTCGCGCGCCACGCCCATGTCGCCGGTGGCGATTCCGGCGACACGGCCCTCGCCATCGTAGAGGACCTCGGCGGCGGCGAAGCCGGGATAGATTTCGACGCCCAAGGCTTCCGCCTGCTCGGCCAGCCAGCGGCACAAATTGCCGAGGCTGACGACGTAGTTGCCGTGATTGTTCATTAGCGGCGGCAGGAGCAGATTCGGGATCGTGATCTGGCGTTTCTCGGTCAGGATCAGGAACCGGTCCTCGGTCACCGGCGTCTTGAGCGGCGCGCCCCGCTCCTTCCAGTCGGGGAAGAGCTCGTCCAAGGCGATGGGATCGATGACCGCGCCCGACAAGATGTGGGCCCCCACCTCGGAGCCCTTTTCGACCACGCATACGCCGATCTCGGCGCCGTTTTCGGCGGCCAGCTGCTTGAGGCGGATCGCGGCCGCCAGGCCTGACGGGCCCGCCCCCACGATCACGACATCGAATTCCATCCGGTCGCGTTCCAATGCCCTGGTTCCGCCCGTTAGCGTTTGTACTGCTCGGTCCGTCGCGGCCGCGCCGTGCGCGCTGGCCTCGCGCAAAGCCGCGTCCTACCATAAACTCCGCGTCATAGACAGGGCCGAGCGGCGGCGGAGCAGGGCGGGATGGCAAGGCGGACGGAAGGGCACGAGGCAAGCGGCGCAACACCGGCGCTGGAGGCGTTGCGCTGGCATGTCGAGGCCGGCGCCGACGAGGCGATCGGGGAGCGGCCCGTCGACCGGCTTCGCCCGGCACCGGTCGAGCCGAAACCTGCCCCCGCCAGGTTCATGCAACCGCCGCTCCTTCCCTCTCAGGCCCCGGCCGCGCGGTCTCCCAGGGGGAGCGCCCACGCGCTGGCGGCCGCCGCTCAGACCATCGCGGAGCTGAGGCAGGCGGTCGCCGGCTTCGAGGAATGCGCGCTCAAGAAGACCGCCACCAACCTGGTGTTCGCCGACGGCAACCCCGAGGCGCCGATCATGTTCGTGGGCGAGGCGCCGGGGGCCGAAGAAGATCTGCGCGGGCTTCCCTTCGTCGGCAAGGCCGGGCAGTTGCTCGACCGCATGCTGGCCGCGATCGGCCTCGACCGCCGTCACGGCTACATCACCAACATCCTGTTCTGGCGGCCCCCCGGCAACCGCCAGCCCACGTCCCAGGAGATCGGGCTCTGCCTTCCCTTCGTCGAGCGCCATATCGAGCTGGTGGCGCCGGAGATCCTGGTGCTGCTCGGCGGCACCGCCGCCAAGACCCTGCTGGCGCGCAACGAAGGCATCATGCGGCTGCGCGGGCGCTGGTTCGAATACGCGACCCCCGGGCTGGCGCGGCCCGTGCCCACCATCGCCACCTTCCACCCCGCCTTCCTGCTGCGCTCGCCGGCCCAGAAGCGCGCCTCGTGGCATGACATGCTGGAGATCAAGGACCGGATGGGCCAGCACCGGCACCACGATGTGAACACCTAACGAGACGTTAATATTGCACGTCAATTTTCGCCGATTCGGCGACGATTCCCGGCCGTCCAGCCCCGTATTCGCTTGCCTGTCCCGGGCGGCACCCATTATCAAAGTCCCATGCTGGCGTGGCCGACCATCTGCGGCATGAGGGGGGGCGCCAAGGGAGCCCTGTTGCTTTCCTGTTGCCTCGCGCTGACCGCGGCGATGCCGGGCCAGACGGGAGACGCGCGCGCCGACGATGCCTATCCCGCTTCCGCTTCGGCTGGTTCCGATTCGGGCGCGCTCGAGGCCGCCGCAACCGAGATCGCCGAGAATCAGGTTTCCGAAGTCCAATCCGGCGCGCCCGCCGGCGGCGACGGCGAATCGTTCGCCGGACCGGCCGTCGCGGCCGTATCGCCGGCCGAGCTCCCGCGGCCGCTGTCGGACGACGACGCGCGCCGGTACGAGCGCATCTTCGCCCTGCA
>JBAVNO010000077.1:0-2016 GCA_049691095.1 Alphaproteobacteria bacterium
GGCGTAACCGGTGTTCCCGCGGGTTTTTGCGTCAAGTTGGGTAAGGTGCCTGAACTGAGCTAAACAAGAAACGGCCTCTGTGTCATGCTGAGGTAGCACCGGGGAGACGTCATCCCCATTCCTTAAGCATGGAGGCCGCAAAATGAGCATGGCAAATTCACAGGACGAAATCAAGGGCAAATCGCTGGTCGAAATGGCGGAGGAACTGGAAGCGGAAATTCGGGAATCCGCGCGGCAAGGAAGATCGTTGCACGAAGTGGAAAAAGACTCCTTCCGGCGCGTGTTGCAAATGGGGCACGCGGCCATTAACCAACTCCTCGTGCTCCAAGGAGATGGGGATCTCGGCGAGAGCGTGGTCACCGCGGATGGCCAGCGGTTAAAGCGGAGCGAGCAACCGGTGGAACGGCCCTTGCGGACGGTGTTCGGCGAGCACACCATCCGGGCCTACGTGTATGCGGCCGGAGCCCATCAAGCCATCGCGCTGCGGCCGGTGGATGCGCGGCTGAGTTTGCCCGCGGGACGCTGCTCGTATTTCTTCGAGGAATTCTCGCAATACTTCTGCGTAGACCAAGCTTTCGAGCAAGCGTCGGAGGGACTGGCGATGGTACTGCGGCAAGAGGTGTCCGTGGATACGCTGGAACGCCTCAATCGGCGGATGGGAGAGCAGGCCGAGGGATTCCTGGATCGGTTGCCTACGCCTCCGGCCCAACAGGAAGGCGAACTGCTGGTATTCACCGCCGATGGAAAGGGCGTACCGCTGGTGAAAGCCGATGCGCGTCGTGTCCCCGCCTTCGATAAAGCGGAGCGGCCAGGTAATCGCCGCATGGCGACGTTGGCAGCGGTCTATACGATCGCCCCCTACTTGCGGACACCGGAACAAATCGTCGCGGCGTTGTTCCGTGACGACAGCGGTCCGCGGCCGAAGGATCGCCCGCAGCCGCAGTTCAAACACGTGACGGCACGTTTTACCCGCATGCGCGAGGACCCGGACGGGGAAGTGTGGGAATCGAATGGCGCGATTGAAGCCTTTGTGTGGGCCGACGAACAAATCCGCGCCCGCCGCCGTCCAGGCCAGAAGCTGCTGCGACTGATGGATGGCCAAGCCAGCTTGTGGGAAGCCGCCAGCAACTGCCTGAGTGTGCCACCCGAAGACACGATCGAGATCCTCGATATCCTGCACGTTTCCAGCTACGTCTGGCGGGCGGCCAAGGTGTTTTATCCGCACCGGGAGCAGCAGGAGGCGTTCGCACGCGATCGCTTGTTGCGCATCCTCCAGGGTGAAGTGCATGGGGTGGTCGCAGGGTTACGGCAAATGGCCACCAAGCGGCAACTGAAGGGAAAGCGGCGTGAGGAGATCGCCACCGTGTGCGGCTATTTCGAGAAACACGCTGGTCGTATGCGTTATGACGAATACTTGGCGGCAGGCTACCCCATCGCGACCGGCGTCATTGAGGGAGCTTGCCGGCACTTGGTCAAAGACCGCATGGAGCGGAGCGGCATGCGTTGGCGACTCATAGGTGCTCAAGCGATGCTCCATGTCCGTGCCGTCTATCAATCCTCGTATTGGGATCGATTTCATGCAGACCGGATCACGCGAGAGCAATCAACGCTTCACCCACATCGCGCCCTGTTGGGAGACTACCACCCTCTTGCCTTGGCCGGCTAGAACATCGCGGACCTTCGGTTACGCCCGAATCCAGTCGGTGTGCCCCTGACTGCAACCGTGCTGCCGCAGGGTTAGGGTTACCTTATGGCATAGAAGGCTCGGTCTTCGTAAACCACAGCTTGGCGGTCGGATCGGTCTTGAAGAAGCAGAGGAGCAATTCGACCACTTTCTTCCGACCGCTTTCGCTTGGATGCGTCCCATCCGGCCCGACGTCCTCGTGTTTCCACACGAACTTGTCCACCGTGCGGCCCTTCTCGCCATCCGTCCACAAGTACGGCCCCCAAAGCAGAAGTGGCGACTTCACGGCCCCCTTGTTGGGATCGTAGTTCAGCTTCGGCTCGCCTTTGATC
>JBAVNO010000078.1:0-1998 GCA_049691095.1 Alphaproteobacteria bacterium
TAGAGTTCTTCGGTAAGGATACCATTGTGGAAGGCAGCGTTGTTCTCGGCGAATGAAAACCCCTTACCTTTGACGGTTTCGGCTATGATCACGGTCGGACGGCCTGTGAACTGCTTTGCTTTTTCCAGAGCCTTTAGAATCTGGCCAATATCATGGCCATCGATCTTCAGTACCTTCCAGCCGAAAGCCTCCCACTTTTTGGCAATATTCGGGATGTCCAGAATTTCCTTAGTCGGGCCGGTGGCCTGAATGTGGTTGAAGTCGATGATCCCGGTGATGTTGTCGGCCTTGTAGGCTGCTGCGGCCATGGCCGCCTCCCATATCTGGCCTTCGGAGAGCTCACCATCACCCATAATGACATAGACCCGGTTCGAACGGCCATCTAGACGCAGGCCAAGGGCCATTCCCAGAGCGATGGACAGACCCATGCCTAAAGAGCCTGTGACTGCCTCAATGCCTGGGGTGCGGTCCATGTCAGGGTGACCCTGGAGGCAACAGTCCAGGGTTTTGACCTTCTTTAGCTCCTCCCGGGGAATGACCCCCAACTCGACCAGGGCTGCGTACTGGATGAGGACACAGTGGCCCTTGCTCAGGAGAAAGCGGTCGCGGTCGGGGTCCCTCGGGTTGGCGGGGTTGTAGCGCATGGCATGAAAATAGAGGCAGGCTACGAGCTCAGCCATCGAGCTCGATCCGCCCAGGTGGCCGGCCTTGCCCACGCCCATCATTTCAAGCAGATCGAAGCGCAACTGTAAGGCGATGCGTTCCAGTTTTTGGATTGTTGCGGTGTCAGTCATGATTGGTTACTCCCAGTTCCGAATATATTTTAAACGCGCCTTGGCTTAGTCCAGAGTGGGAGACAAACACTTTAAGACAAAGCCCCATATAGGGCAGATTCTGCCTGACCAACTACAGATTCTCAATGGTCAGTTTGCCCCACAGGATGAGGCTTCGGGTTTGCATTATTTTGACCAAAATCGGCAGCATCTCCTTCACACTCGGTCTGGTCGCCGGTTCGGGTTGTACCGGGGGCAGATAGCCCGGCTGAAGCCTTGAGGCGCTCGATAGTCCTGACTATGTGTTCCTGCATAATATTTTCGGCAGCCTCCGCATTGTGAGCCCGGACGGCCTCTATGATCAGTCGATGATAGTGCAGGCCGTCCTGCATTCCCAGGATGCTGACGATGTTCTCCATAGAGACTTCAAGAATGCTGCGTAATACATTGTTGACCTTAATGAGGACGGGATTGCCGGTGGCTTTGGCCAGTACGAGGTGGAATTCCAGGTCGGCCCGGGCAAACTCGGCAATATTGTTCTGGGACTGGACCATTTGGTCGTAAACGGCTTCCATATCGACCAGATCCTGGTCACTGGCACGCTTGGCGGCCAGGGCGGCCGTACCCATCTCCACGATTCGACGGTACTCAAGAACATGCAAGATGTCTATCTCGTCCAGGATGAGAAGGGGGATGAGGGCATTGAAGTTGACTTGGCCGCTCAACTCCCTGACAAAGGTGCCCTCGCCGTGGCGTGTTTCAAGTATTCCAAGGGAAACCAAATGCTGGATGCCTTCGCGGATGGAGACCCGGCTTACACCCATTGCCCGAGCAAGCTCATTTTCAGAGGGAAGTTTACTCCCCGGAGGCCAAGTGCGACGTAAAACTTGGTCACGGAGCTGCCAGAAAACCTGGCCCCGTACACTCTCTTTTCTAATGGGTTTGAGCATATAGATTGCCAAAAAACCGTAATTTGAGGTTGTATGATATCCTACATCATATCACCTGTCAAGTACTTTTTTTTCTTTCATATTGGGTTTGTCCCCTTGAACCATGAAAATCGGCCAAGTTTTTGGTTACGGTTACGAAGCCAGTTTCGTATATCGTCAAAGGGTTACGGTCAAGAGATTTCAAAGACTAACAACGTAACCGAATGTCGATAAGACCCAACCACGGGACGATACGGGCATCGTTACCGTTGCCTTAAGACGAAGTTCTATTTTAT
>JBAVNO010000079.1:0-7797 GCA_049691095.1 Alphaproteobacteria bacterium
CTCGATGCGCACGTGATAGGCCCAAACGAAATGGCTGTCCTCGGGCGAGGACTGGTCGTCCAGGTAAATGGGCTCGACCGTCACCCATATTTCCCGGGTGGACTGACTGTACATCGTTAACGCCTCCCCGCGGACCACTGCCTCGATGGGGTGTTTCGATGGGACGCCCGGCGTCTCCAGGTCCGGGTCCACGAAATGCCGGCCTACGCGCATCTCGAAAACCGGCTTTTGCTTGATCGTACGACCATCGCGCCGCGTGCGGCCCGTGTCAATGTTGCCGCGCCGCCGGCGTTTGAGGCGGCCCCGCGGCCCCGCGGCGCCCGGTCATCGGGCCTGCGTCAGCGCCTGCGCGAGGTCTTCCTTCAAGTCCTCGATGTCCTCGAGCCCCACCGACAGGCGCACCAGCCCCTCGCCGATGCCCATGCGCGCCCGCTCTTCGGGAGCGATGCGCTGATGCGTGGTTGTGGCCGGGTGGGTGATCAGGCTCTTGGTGTCGCCCAGATTGTTGGAGATGTCGATCAGCCGCAGCGCGTTCAACACCCGGAACGCGGCCTCCTTTCCGCCTTTGAGGTCGAAAGACACGATGCTGCCCCCGTCCGACATCTGCCGCTTGGCCAGCGCGTGCTGGGGATGGGTTGCAAGCAGCGGATAAAGGACGCGGGCTACGCCTGTCTGCTTGACGAGGAACGCGGCGATCTCGCGCGCATTGGAGCAGTGGCGGGCGACGCGCAGCTCCAGCGTCTCCAGTCCCTTGAGCAGGGTCCAGGCGTTGAAGGGGCTCATGGTCGGGCCGGTGTTGCGGAAGAACGGCGTCAGCTCGTCGTTGCAGAACGCCTCCGACCCCAAGATCGCGCCGCCCAGGCAACGGCCCTGGCCGTCGATGTGCTTGGTGGCCGAATAGACGACGATGTCGGCGCCCAATGTCATCGGTTTCTGAAGTACGGGTGTCGCGAACACGTTGTCGACGATCACCCGCGCGCCCGCCCGATGGGCGAGCGTGCACACCGCCGCGATGTCGATGATCTCGAGCGACGGGTTCGACGGCGTTTCCAGGAAAACCGCGCGCGTCTTTTTCTTCAGCGCGCGCTTCCACTGGTCGAGATCGGTTCCGTCCACGATCGTGGCCGCGATTCCATAGCGGGGCAGAAGCTCCGTCATGACGTACTGGCACGACCCGAACAGGGCGCGTGAGGCCACCACGTGATCGCCGGCGCGAAGCTGGCACATCAGGGCGGCGAACACCGCGGCCATGCCGGTGGCGGTGGCCCGGCAGGCTGGCGCGCCCTCCAGCAGCCGAAGCCTCTCCTCGAACATGGCGACGGTCGGGTTGCCGAAGCGTGAGTACATGAAGCGCTTGAGCTTGCCCTTGAACGCGGCTTCGGCGTCCTCGGCCGTGTCGTAGACGTAGCCCGACGTCAGGTACAGCGCCTCCGCGGTCTCGCCGAAGGGGCTGCGCTTCAGGCCGCCGCGTATGAGCTTGGTCTGGGACCGCCACGTTTCGGAGCCGTCGATCCCTCTTCCCCCGTTCGTGCCGGCCTTGGCCGCGCCCCGTGCGCCGGTCCGCGCGCCTTTCCTTGCGCCGGATGCCTTGCCGGTTCGTATCCGCGCCATCGTCATCTCCCCGCCCAGCCCGATGGTCCTCGGCTCCGATGGTCGCCGGCGACGTGCGGACAACAAAAAACCCCGACCGGATGGATCGGGGCTCTCACGGGCTCCGACCTTTTAGCGATTTGTTTTACGTGGCCGCAAGCCGGTCGGCTCAAATTACCACGGTGACGCGACGGATACGCGTTTTGCGGCGGCCTGTCAAGGCGCCGCAGGACCGCCCCTCACCCGCGCGAGCACGAACCGCCCCCCAGCACGCAGAACTTGGCGCAGTGGGGATGGTTGAGGCTGACCGGCGCCACCGCGTCCTTGAGCGTCGCGCCCATCTCGAAGCGGGGATCGTAGGCGATCAGCGTGCAGGCCAGCACGGTGGGCGATGGGCTGCCCTTGCGTTTCACCACCATGCGCGAGGTGGCGCACATGATGTCGCCGGGGTCGACATCGAGAAGGCCCCAGCACCGCTCGGTGATCTCGGGAACGTTGGCCCGCGCGTCCATTTCCGGGAACAGCACCAGCGCCTCCGCATCGAATGCGTCGACGGCGATTCCCCGATCCGCGAACAGCCGGGCAAAGCCGGCGCGGATTTCCGCCTCCGGCTCGCCGCCGAATCTGCGGCCCGCCACGCGCACCGCAAACCCGTTCGAGGACAGCCACGAAAGTCCCTCCATGGTCGGCGCGAAGGTGCGCGCGCCACGCTCCGCCTCGTGGAGCGCCGCGGCGTAATGGTCGAGGGACACGCGTATGGTCAGCCGATCCCCGTACCGCTGCTTGAGGGCCGCGAGCGGCGCTTTCAGCCTCGCCATGGGCTTCATCGCGTTGGTGAGCACGAGCGCCCGGAAACCGCGCGCGAGCGTCGCCTCGAGCATGGGGACGATGTCCGGGTTCATGAACGGCTCGCCGCCGGTGAAGCCGATCTCCCCGGTGGGCAGGCCGTCGCCGACGATCTCGTCGAGGAAGACGCCGACCTCGGCGGCGGTCAGATAGACGAGGCCGTCGTTGGTCGGGCTCGATTCGATGTAGCAGTTGCGGCAGGTGAGGTTGCACAGCGTTCCGGTGTTGAACCACAGGGTGCGAAGTCCCCGGAGCGCGACCCGGGCGCGCGGCTCGCCCTTTGCGGTCACGTCCGGATCGCGGAATTTGCGGGGGTCGAGGGGCGCAGCGGCCTCCTCGGGCGTTACGGTTCGCAAGCTGACGGCCTGGTCGGTCATGTCCCACCTTGTGTTCTCCGCCGGATTTACCCGAACCGGCCGGCTTTCGCCAAATCACATTGTCCTGAAGCCGGTTGGCGGCAGCGCCGGGGCGCGTCCCCGACACTCTCCCGACCCGTCCGCGTTGAGGCCGCCGCTTGCCGCTCGGGCGTGCCTCGGTTATAGAGTCGGTCGCGACTCCCAGGGTGCCGGCCGCCGGCCGGACCGGTTCCGGTGCCACGGGCGGCGCGGGTGTAGCTCAATGGTAGAGCAGAAGCTTCCCAAGCTTACGACGAGGGTTCGATTCCCTTCACCCGCTCCAATTTCTCTTCCCATCGTGATCAATGTTGCCCTCTGTAGGGCATTCTTCGCACTGCACACACACGCACTTGCGTGTACATACGCATGTGCTCCCGCGTGGTCATACAAGAGGCTGTTTTTCTTCGACGTTTCGCGATTTTTCGCTGCTCAGGCCGGGGCTCTCCGGGGCCTCGGACTAACTCCGCGTTAACCAATCGGGCAGTACCCTGAACGTCGTGCCCGCCGGCGAACGTGCGGGACGATGCCCCAATCCGGCGGCGCCATCGGGGCCGCTCAGCCGCTCCGCGTGGCGCGGATTGGGCTTGGTCGGGGCGGAGGCAGTCGCAGGGTCTGAAATGTCCGCGGAAGCAACACGACCATCGACTTGGCTGATCGACGCTTCGCGCCACGGCTGTGGGCTGCGGGCGGACGCGGAGCCCGGGTCGGGATCGTCGGGGTGAGCGGCATGCCAAGAACCGCTTCTCGCGCACGGGCCCCCGAGCCAGGAATGGAACAGGAAGGCGCCGACCTCTTCCGCGCCATGGTCGACGGCGCGCCGGTCGCGCTCTGGATGACCGACGCATCGGGACACAGCACGTTCCACAACCGAGCGTGGCTGGACTTTACCGGCCGCGACCGCGATGAGCTGGACGGCAGCGCCTGGGTGGAAAGCCTCCATCCCGACGATTGCCAGCGGTGCCTCGATCTCTACCGCGGCGCCTTTCGCGAACGCCGCAACTTCCAGATGGAATACCGTTTGCGGCGCAACGACGGCAAGTACCGCTGGGTCTTGGACAAGGGGGCGCCGTACTACGCCGACGACGGGACCTTCCGCGGATTCGTCGGCGCCAATGTGGACATCACGGAGCGCAAGGAAGCGGAGGCGCTGGCGACCCGGTTCGGCCGCGTGGTCGAAAGCTCCCACAGCGAGATCTACCTCTTCGACGCGGCGACGTTGCAGTTCGTCCACGTGAATTACGGCGCCCGCAACAATCTGGGCTATTCCATGGACGAGATGCGCACGATGACGCCGCTCGACTTGAAGCCCGAAATGACCCGGGAATCGTTTGCCGCCCTGGTGGAGCCGCTGCGCAACGGCGAGACGGATCAGGTTCGGTTCGAGACATTCCACCGGCGCAAGGACGGAAGCCTCTATCCGGTCGAAGTCTGGCTTCAGCTCTCGCGCGCCGAAGACGCGCCCGTCTTCATCGCCATGATCAGCGACATCACCAAGTGGCGCGAAACGGAAGCCTTCCTCAAGGGACGCAACCTGGTGCTCGAGCGGATCTCGACCGGAGCCCCGCTATCCGAGATCCTGCCCCTGATCACCCAGACCGCCGAGCGGGCCAAGCCGGGTCTGCTGTGCTCCATCCTGCTGCTGGAAAAAGAAACGGGCCGGCTGCGGCTCGGGGCGGCGCCGAGCTTCCCCGCCTTCTACAACGCCGCCATCGACGGGCTTGCGATCGGCCCCCGTGCCGGATCGTGCGGCACCGCGGCCTTTACCGGCAAACGGGTCATCGCCGAGGACATCACGATCCACCCCTATTGGGGCGCCTTCCGCGAGCTCGCGGGAAAGGTCGGCATCCGGGCGTGCTGGTCCGAACCCATCCGGTCGTCGACGGGCGAGATACTGGGCACCTTCGCCCTCTATTACCGGGAAGTGCGCGCTCCCGATGACTCGGATCTGGACTTCATCAACCGGTTGGCGCAAATCGCATCGATCGCGATCGAGCGCCAGCGGCACGAAGACGAATCGGGCGCGGCGAGGAAGCAGGCGGAGCTCGCCAACCGCACCAAGAGCGAGTTCCTCGCCAACATGAGCCACGAGTTGCGCAGCCCCCTCAACTCCGTGCTCGGCTTCGCCGAGCTCATGAAGAACGAGCTGTTCGGCCCGATGGGATCGCCGCGCTACCGCGAATACGCCGAAGACATCTATCAGAGCGCGAGCCATCTGCTGGCCGTCATCAACGACATTCTCGACATCTCGAAGATCGAGGCGGGAAAGCTCGAGCTGTACGAAGAAGACGTGGACCTGGCCGAGGTGATCGAGATCTGCATCCGGCTCATGGCCACCCGGGCGATGGAGGCCGAAGTCACCCTGGAGACGGATCTGCCGTTGGGCCTGCCCGGGCTTCACGCCGATTCGCGCAAGGTCAAACAGGTGCTTCTCAATCTTCTGTCCAATTCCGTGAAGTTCACGCCCAAGGGCGGCCGGGTCACGACCTCCGCGAAGCTGACGGAAAGGGGCGAACTGCGCCTGGCGGTGGCCGATACCGGCATCGGTATCGCGCCGGAGAATATCGAGAAGGCCTTGAGCCCCTTCGCCCAGATCGACAGCTCCTTGAGCCGGAAATACGAGGGAACCGGACTCGGGCTGCCGCTGAGCAAGGCGCTGGTCGAGCTGCACGGCGGCCGGCTCGAGATCCAAACCGCGCTCGGCGTCGGCACCACCGTCGCGATCACATTCCCCCCCGAACGCGTCCTCGTGCACCACAAGCACTCCGTGGCGCGCGGCACCTAGCCGGCGAGCGGGCACGGCGTGCGGCCGGTATCGCCGGCTCGAAACCGCCAACTCCCGGCCACCGACCGCCCTGCTCCATGATCGGCGCCGGCACGTCCGGTCCGCCGCCACGCTTTTTTGCGGGCCGGATTCGCGTCACTCCGTTAGGATGGGACGGCCTGCGAACGCTCGGCGCGCGCGAGGGGGCTCGAGAGGGGTAGACCGCCGGCATGTTTCCCGTGCTGCTGATGATTCTTGCGGCCATCACGCCGACGGTGCTGCTGGTCACCTATTTCGCCTCCGACCACCGGTTCCCGCAGCCCCGACGCGTGATCTGGGCCACCTTCATCCTGGGCGTGGCCGCCGTGGTGTTCGCCACCGCGATCGAGGCCGGCATCCACAACCTGCTCACGGCCGCGGTCCGCGAGCCGATGCGGTTCGCGCTCTACAAGTCGTTCCTCGCCTTCGCCTTGCCCGAGGAAGCGATGAAGTTCGTCATCCTCCGCTACTACTGCATGCGGGTCGCGTCCTTTTCCGTGCCCAAGGACGGCCTCGTCTACGGGGCCACGGTTTCGCTCGGCTTCTCCGCGTTCGAGAGCGTGTTCTACCTGGTGCAGGGCGGGTTCACCTGGGGCCTCGTCTTCATGCGCGCGCTCATGGCGGTGCCGATGCACGTGGCGGTCGGGGCCGTGATGGGGCTCATCTTGGTGTTCCTGCGCTGGAGGCCGGCGCAGCGGCCCGCCATCTTCGCCCTGGCGATCGGCGTTCCCGTCGTCTTTCACGGCCTCTACAACTTCGTCCTGCTTCTCCCGCCCTACGTTCCGGTGCCGGGCCTGTTCGAGGCGGTCCGGGGGCCGCAATCCGCGATCGGCATCGTGATCCTGGCCGCGGCGACGGCCGTCCTCCTGTTCCGGAGACTGGCGTCCCGCGTCGGCGTGCCGGCAGGCCGGGCCCGCTGACCGGACCCGCCTGAGCCGGGCTTCGGGCCGGCGCGCCACGCCCAATCCATGTCAAAGAGTGCGCGGCGCCGCCCGCGTATAGTGGGCAACGGACGGGTAGCGGCCGGGACATCCGGGATGGAACGGTTCACGACGCTCAAGGCGCTGATCGAAGACTGCGGGGCCCGTGGCCCGCGGCCGGCCGTGATCGCGTTCGGCGATTCGGCGGCGACGTGGTCCTACGGCGAGATCGGCGCCCATGCGCTGCGGCTCGCCTCCGGGCTCAAGCGCAAGGGCGTGAGCCGGCTGGAGCCCGTCCTGCTGTGGGCGCCCAATTCGCCGGAATGGATCGTCGCCTATTTCGCCACGGTGTGCGCGGGCGCGCTCGCGGTTCCGTTCAACGATCTCGCGGGTGGGCGCGAGCTCGCCCATGTCGTGCGCGACTGCGGCTGCCAGCGCGTGTTCACGGTGGCCCGCCACGTGGGCGAGCTTCGCGCGCTCGAAGGCGGCGACAGGCTGGAGATCATCCTGCTCGACGCCGCAACAGAGACCGGCGCCGCAGCCGATGCGGGTGTCGCTCCCTGGCGCGGCCTCATGGCCCCGCAGGCGGCGTTGCCGGAGCTCGGTCCCGGCGATCCGGCGTCGCTACTCTATACGTCGGGGACCACCGGCGTGCCTAAGGGCGTGCCCCTCACGCACCGCAATTTCCTCGCCAACCTCGAGGCGGTGCTGGCCCACGACCTCGCCGGCCCTTCCGACCGCGTGTTCCTGCCGCTTCCGCTTCATCACGCCTATGCCTTCACCGTCGGCCTGCTGGCGGCGTTCGGCACCGGCGCGGCGCTGGTGCTTCCCGCCGGCCTGAGCGGGCCGCAGATGACGGCGGCCTTGAAGGGAGGCCGGGCCTCGATCCTGATCGGCGTGCCGCGGCTCTATACAGCGCTGATCGCGGGCATCATGGCCCGCGTGAAGGCGCGCGGGCGGGTCATTTGGATGCTGTTCGGGGCGCTGCTGGCGGCCTCCATCTGGCTTAGCCGGCGCACGGGCGTGCATGCGGGCCGTTATCTCTTTGCCGGCCTGCACCGGCAGATCGGCCCTTCGCTGCGCATCGTCGCCTCGGGCGGCGCGCGGCTCGACGCGGATACGGCCTGGACGCTGGAAGGGCTGGGCTGGACGGTCTTGACCGGCTACGGGCTCACCGAAACCGCGCCGCTCCTGACCTTCAGCGCGCCCAAGCGCCGCCGCGTCGGCACCGAGGGGTTCGCCACGC
>JBAVNO010000080.1:0-2072 GCA_049691095.1 Alphaproteobacteria bacterium
GGAAATGGCGAAGATCACCGGCGGGCTCTCGCTTCCCCCCGGCATGAAGCTGCCCTTCTGAGCGGCCTTCCCGCCTTTTGCGGCCTTTCCCCATGACGGGCTCCGAGATCGAACGCCTGATCGAGCTTCTGGCCAAGCTCCCGGGCCTGGGGCCCCGCTCGGCGCGCCGGGCCGCGCTCCATCTCATCAAGCGCAAGGATACGCTGCTGGCGCCGCTTTCGGCCGCCATGACCGAGGCGGCGGCGAACATGCGCGCCTGTTCGCTGTGCGGGAATCTCGACGGCATCGACCCCTGCGCCGTGTGCATGGACGCGCGGCGCGACAAGTCCGTCATCTGCGTGGTCGAGGACGTGAGCGACCTCTGGGCGATGGAGCGCTCGCGCGCGTTCCGCGGCCTCTATCACGTGCTGGGCGGCACCTTGTCCGCGCTCGACGGCGTCGGGCCGGAGGACCTCAACATCGGCAAACTGATCGCGCGGGTGGAAGAGGGCGGAGTCCACGAAGTGATCCTCGCCACCAACGCCACGGTGGACGGCCAGACCACGGCCCATTACATCGCCGACCGGCTGGCGGGATCGAAAGTTTCGGTGACGCGCCTCGCCCACGGGCTCCCCGTCGGCGGCGAGCTCGACTACATGGACGAAGGCACGCTCAACGCGGCGTTGAAGGCCAGACGGCCGGCGTCGTGATGCGGGCGGGGGAGGCGCGCCACCCTCGACGGCCGGACGACCGCCCATTGCACCGCCGACCGGCTGCGGTGATGGGGGTTCCCGTGACGAGGCTCGCCCATGGCCTGACCGTGGGCGGCGACCTCGATTACCTCGACGAAAGTACGCTCAACGCGGCCGTCACGGCCCACCGCCCGAGCTGAAAGGGGCCGGGGCTGGCCCAGAGGCCGCGCACACATCGCCATCGTACTAGTTGACCGATCCTTAACTCGCCTGCTCTATAGTCCCCACAAAGGGGGAACTACAATGCCTGTGCTGGCGACGATCGGTTATGAGGGAGCGTCGTTAGATGATTTCATCGCCACACTTCACGCGGCCAGTATCCGTTTACTTATTGACGTAAGGGCGCTGCCAATCTCTCGGCGCCCTGGTTTTGCCAAGAATGCGCTTTCAACAGCGCTGGCAGATGCCGGTGTCGACTATCTTCACTTGAAGGAACTCGGTGACCCGAAAGAGGGACGCAATGCCGCGCGAGCGAACGACCTCGCCACTTTTTTGCGAATCTTTACGAAGCACCTGAATACGGCAAGCGCTCGCAATGTGCTTGCCGAGGCTGCAAGTCTGAGTATGTCCGGTGGGGCCTGTCTGATGTGCTACGAACGTGACCCAAGTGTGTGCCACCGCAGGTTGGTAGCTGAGAGAATTGCTGCTATCGTTGAGGTTCGCATTCAGCATCTTGGCGTCAAACATGGTTTTGCCGGAGCGCAGCGTAAAGCAGATGGAACGAGTAGTCGTACTCGTCAAGGCTTTGCCGCACGCAGGCAAGAGGCACGGTGAAACGGTTTGTTGCGCCGGCATAACCGAGCACGGCGAATGGCGGCGTCAGTTCCCAATCCACTTCCGGCGCCTTCGGGAAAAGTTCAATCGTTGGGACCGGATCGAATACGAATATCGCACGCCGAAAGATGACAAGCGGCCTGAAAGCCGCCGCGTTCAAGAGGATACCATCCGAGTCGTTGGATCGGTTCCGCTAAGAGAGCGCGCCAATTTGCTCAGCCGAGTGATCGTCTCATCGACGGCGCGGGCGGCAGCCGGTGGGCAAACGCTTGCGCTGATTCGCCCCCGGAATGTCCGCTTCGTCTCAAAGAAAAAAACGTCGAAAGATATCGACGAAGAACAGCGCGCCTATCGCGCGGCAGCGAGCCAGGGTACTTTCTTTGACAAAGACCTCGCCGAGCTTGAGCCTTGCCCTTACGCGTTTAAATTCGAGTACGAGGACCAGGACGGGCATGCGCACACGTCAACGTGCGATGACTGGGAAACGGCGGCTATGTTTCGGCAGTTTACGAGAAGGTATGATGAGAAGCGTGCGCTTTCATTGATGAAAAAAACATTTGAGCAGGA
>JBAVNO010000081.1:0-7724 GCA_049691095.1 Alphaproteobacteria bacterium
CGCCAGCGCCCTCTACATCGCGCTCGACGACGCCCGGACGCGGCGCCGCGCCCGGGCCCGATCGATCTGAGGCGCGCGGGAGCCGGCGGCGGCCCGCCCCTGGCGGGGCCTGCGTCCGCGCGCTATCGTTGCCGGATGCTCATTCCCTATCTTCATCCCCCGACGCTGGCCGATTTCGAGACCATCGCCCAGCAGGCCCTGGCGTCGATCCCTCGGGAGCTTCGCGACTACGCCACGAATGTCGTGATGCGGATCGAGGAGTTCCCCGACGACGAGACCTTGGACGAGATGGGCTTCGAGAGCCCGTTCGAGCTGCTGGGCCTCTATCGCGGCGTGTCGCTCAACCGGCGAAGCGTTTTCGATACGCCCCAGAACGTCGATATGATCTTCCTCTATCGCCGGCCGCTTCTGGACTACTGGTGCGAGACCGGCGACAGCTTGTTCGAGGTCGTGCGGCATGTCCTGATTCACGAGATCGGCCATCATTTCGGATTCTCGGACGAGGACATGGAGCGGATCGAGGAGCAGTCCTGACCGGTCGCCATTTCCATTTTTCTGGCCCTTGACGTTATGGCACGACTCTTTTCCTGTAACGGGATATCACGATGGCACCTGTTGAACCCCTGAGCCCGGAGCGGCTTCGCCGGCCATGCGACCTGGCGTTGCTCGACTTCGAGACCACGGCGGAGCTCGAAGCCCAGGCGGAAATACTGGGCCAGAAGCGGGCGGTGGACGCCGTCACCTTCGGCATCGGGATGCGCCGCGAGGGATACAATCTGTTCATCCTCGGCCCGCCCGGGATCGGCAAGCACTCCATGGCGCGGCAGTTCCTCGACCGGCAGGCGGCCCGGGAGCCGGTGCCCTCAGACTGGTGCTACATCAACAACTTCGACGATTCCCACAAGCCCACGGCGCTCAAGATGCCGCCCGGAACAGCGATCAGGCTTCGCGCCGACATGGCCCTGCTCGTCGACGAGCTTCGCGCGGCCATCCCCGCCGCATTCGAAAGCGACGACTACCGGACGCGCAAACAGGCGATCGAACATCAGTTCAAGGAGCTCCACGAGCAGGCCTTCGCGGAAATCCAGAAGCAGGCGCGCGCCAAGAACATCGCCCTCATCCGCACGCCCGCCGGAATCGCCTTGGGCCCGATGAAGGGAGGCGAGGTCCTGAGCGCGGACGAGTTCCGCCGCTTGCCCGAGCGCGAGCAGGAGAAGTTCAAGGGCGAGATGGAGACCATTCAGCAGGGCCTCCAGGAAACGTTGCGCCAGGTTCCCAAATGGGACAAGGAACAGCGCGAGAAGGTGCGCGAGCTCAACCGCGAGGTGACGCGATATGCGGTCGGCCACCTGCTCGCCGAGCTGCGCAAGCGTTACGACGATCTGCCCGACGTGCTCGATTATCTGGCCGTGGTCGAAGCGGACGTGGTCGAGAATGCGCAGGATTTTCTTGCCCCTTCCGGGGGCGAGAGCGCCGCTCCGTTCATCTTCGGGCCGGCTCCCGAGACGCCGTCCTTCAACCGTTACGAGGTCAACGTGCTGATCGACAACACCGGGCTCGAGGGCGCGCCGGTGATATACGAGGATCACCCGACCCATCCGAATCTGATCGGACGGGTGGAGCACACCGCGCAGTTCGGGGCGCTGATCACCGATTTCACCATGATCAAGCCGGGTGCGCTCCACCGCGCCAACGGCGGCTTCTTGATCCTCGACGTGCGCAAGGTCCTGATCCAGCCCTTCGCGTGGGAGGAGCTGAAACGGGCGCTCCGGGCCCGCGAGGTCCGCGTCGAATCGATCGGCCAGATGTTGAGTCTCGTCAGCACCGTGTCGCTGGAGCCGGAGCCCATCCCGCTCGACGTCAAGATCGTCCTCCTGGGCGAGCGGCTTCTCTATTACCTGCTCAGCGCCTACGACCCCGAATTCGACGAGCTGTTCAAGGTCGCCGCCGATTTCGAGGACGACATCGCGATCACGCCCGAAAGCGTGCCGCTCTACGCGCGCTTGATCGGGACGCTGGCGCGCTCGGACAAGCTTCGGCCCTTCGATCGCGGGGCCGTTGCGCGCGTCATCGAGCACGGCGCGCGCGTGGTCGGCGATTCCGAGAAGATGTCGATTCACGTGCAGACCATGGGCGATCTGCTTCGCGAGGCCGATTATTGGGCCGGCACGGAATCGCGCGACGTGGTCACCGCCGAGGACGTGCAGGCGGCCATCGACGCCCAGATCGTTCGCGCCAGCCGCGTGCGCGAGCGCATCAACGAGGAGATTCGCCGCGGAACGATCCTGATCGACACCGGGGGCGCGGTGATCGGCCAGGTCAACGGCATTTCGGTCCTGCAACTCGGGAGCTTCGCCTTCGGCCGGCCGTCCCGGATCACGGCGCGCGTGCGGCTCGGCAGCGGGAAGGTGATCGACATCGAGCGCGAGGTGAAGCTCGGCGGGCCGATACACTCGAAGGGCATCCTGATCCTTTCGGGGCTTCTCGGCGCGCGCTACGCCTCCGACCGGCCGCTTTCGCTCGCGGCCAGTCTCGTGTTCGAGCAGTCCTATGGCGGCGTCGAAGGCGACAGCGCGTCGCTGGCCGAGCTTGCGGCGCTGCTTTCGGCGCTGGCCGAAGTGCCCATCCGCCAGTCGCTGGCCGTCACCGGTTCGGTCAATCAGCGCGGGCAGGTGCAACCGATCGGCGGCGTCAACGAGAAGATCGAGGGCTTCTTCGACGTGTGCAAGGACGCCGGACTCACGGGCGACCAAGGCGTCATCATCCCGGCCGCGAACGTCAAGCACCTGATGCTCAGGAACGACGTGGTGGAGGCGGTGAGAAACGGCAAATTCCGTGTCTATGCCGTCGAGCAAGCTGACCAGGCCATGGAGCTCTTGACCGGGGTTACGGCCGGAGAGCGGGGCGCCGACGGGACGTTCCCCAAGGGCAGCTTGAATCGGATGGTCGAGGACCGGATCGTCCGGCTTTCGGAACGGGCCAAGGCCTTCGCATGGCCGGCGCGACAAGGCGAGGCCAAGCCGCGCGAGGAGGACGAGCCGCCGCCGGGCAAGCCCAAGGGGCCGCGCCCGTGACCGCGCTCGAAGACCTGTTTGCGATCCGGCGCATCCTGGTGGCGCTCGACTGCGCCACCGAATGTCTCGCCGCCCTGGACACGGCGGCCGATCTCGCGCTTCGCGTCGACGCCGAGCTCGAAGGCCTTTTCGTCGAGGACATCAATCTGGTGCGGCTCGCCGAGCTGCCGTTCGAGCAGGAGCTCAGCCTCGCCACCGGCCTCATCCAGCACCTCGACGTCGCGACCGTGGAGCGCGAATTTCGCGCCGCCAGCGAGGAGGCCCGGCACGGGCTGGAGGAGCGGGCGGCGCGGTCGAACCTGCGCTGGACATTCCGCGTCGTGCGCGGGGTGATCGAAACCGAGATCGGGGCGGCAGAGGCCGAAGCCGATCTTCTGGTGCTGGGGCGCGGAAAGCGGCCCTTGACGCGGCACGTCCGTCTCGCCACCGCAGCCGAGCGGCTGGCGCAGCTTTCCACCCGTCCCGTGCTGTTGCTCCAGGGCCCGCCGGCGCCGATCCGCTGCGTGGCGGCCGCCGTCGAGTCCACGCCCGAATCGGAACGGACCCTGGCTGCGGCGGTGCGGATTCATGCCGCCCTCGAGCGCGCCGACGCCCTGGCCGAAGGCGCGCCGCTCCAGGTGCTGTGCGTGGGCGCGACGGCCAAGGCCGCGAAGGAGGCCGAGCGTCAGGCATCGGGCGTGCTGGCCCGCGCCAATGTTCCGGCGCGGATCCGGGTCGTGACCGACTCCGGCACCGCGCAGATCGCCGACATGGTCCGCGGGAGCAAAGGGCCGCTCTTGGTCATTCCCGCCCGCTCGTCGCTCGTGGGCGAGGATGCAAGCGAACTGCTGAATGCCGTCGACTGCCCGGTGCTGTTCGTGCGTTGAAACCGAAACCGACGGTTCAACCCAAGGCGCGTGCGACTTCGGCGCGAAGGTGGAGGATCAGCTCCGCCTCGAACCAGGGATTGCGGGCAAGCCAGGCCGTATTGCGCCAGCTCGGATGCGGCAGCGGAAAGAACTCCGGCAGATAGCCGCGCCAGGCGCGCACCGTTCCGGTCATGGTCTTGTGGCGGCGGTCCCCGAGATAGAACGCCTGGGCGTAGCTTCCGACCAGGAGCGTGAGCGCGATGTGCGGCAGCGCGGCCCTCAGGCGCGGATGCCACAGCGGCGCACATTCGGGCCGCGGCGGCAGGTCGCCGCCCGCCGGGTCGCGGCCGGGATAACACAAGCCCGTGGGGATGATGGCGACGCGCTGTTCGTCGTAGAAGGCGTCGCGCGAAAATCCCAGCCAGGCGCGCAACCGGTCGCCGGAGGGATCGTTGAAGGGGATGCCGGTTTCGTGCACGCGGGTTCCCGGCGCCTGACCGACGATCAGCAACCGCGCCGTCTCGCGCGCGATGAAGATGGGGCGCGGCCCCAATGGCAGGTGCTCTTCGCATACGCGGCAGGCGCGCGCCTCGGCGGCGACGGACTCGAGCGTGCTCACCAGCCTCGCTCCACGACGCGGCGCACGAACGCCGGCACCACCTTGGACGCCGGGCCGTAGATGCGCTCGGCGAATAGGCTGTGGCCTTCGGAGGGTTCGAGATTGAGCTCCACGGTGTGGGCCCGCCCCTCAACCCGCACGGACTGGACGAAGCCGGCCGCCGGATACACCACGCCCGACGTGCCGACGGACACGAAGAGATCGCAGGCTTCGAGCGCCTCGAGGATGCGATCCATATCGAGCGGCATCTCGCCGAACCAGACCACGTGCGGCCGCAACGCGCCTTTGGCCCGGCACGCCGGGCAGGCGTCGTCCACGGAAAGGTCGCCGGGCCAGTCCAGCACGGCGATGCAATTCTGGCACCGGCTCTTCAGGAGCTCGCCGTGCATGTGGATGAGGTTGCGGCTTCCGGCCCGTTCGTGCAGGTTATCGATGTTCTGGGTGACCACGAGGACCTCGCCGTCGAAAGTGGATTCCAGCTCCGCCAGCGCGCGGTGGGCGGCGTTCGGGACGACGTCCTCCGCCAGGAGCCGCCGTCTTCGGGCATTATAGAAGTCGTGCACGCGGACCGGATCGCGCAGGAAGGCCTCGGGCGTCGCGACATCCTCGATGCGGACCACCGCCCAGATGCCGTCGGCATCGCGGAAGGTGTGAAGGCCCGATTCCCGCGAGATGCCGGAGCCGGTGAGGACGACGATCCGTGGGCGGCCGGTCGATGACATGGAATCGCACATGATACTGAAAGAACGGCTCGGGAGGTAGGCTTGGTCCGGGTGCTCTTCGTTTGCCTTGGCAACATCTGCCGGTCCCCGACGGCGGTGGGCGTGTTCCGCAAGCTGGTGGCGGAGGCCGGGCTTGCCCACGCGATCGAAAGCGATTCGGCCGGGATCACCGACTACCACCAGGGCGAGCCGCCCGACCCCCGGGCGGTGCGCGCCGCGCTCGCCCGCGGCATCGATTTGAGGGACATTCGGGCGCGCCCCATCGTGGCGGCCGACTTCACCGAATTCCATTACATCCTGGCCATGGACGAAATCGTCCTGGCGGAACTCGAACACGCCGCCGGGGAGCTGTCCGGCGAGGGGCTGGGACAGCTGGGTCTGTTCCTGGAACAGGCCCCTGAGCTTGGTCTACGCGAGGTGCCCGACCCTTACCTGAGCGCCCCGAAACGGTTCGAGTACGTGCTCGACCTGGTCGAGCAGGGGGCCAGAGGCCTGCTCGCCAACCTGCGGGATCAGGGGCTGTTGCGGCGCGATGGCTCTTAGCGAGGCCGCCCGCGCCGCCGTCGAGAGGGCGACGGGGGCGAAGGTGAAGGCCGTTCGCGGGCTGGGCGGCGGCTGCGTCGCCGACGTCCGCCTGGTCGAGCTCGAGGGCGGCTTGCGCGTGGTCGCCAAGGTCCCCCAGGGAACCGACGATCTATCTCTCGAGGCCTGGATGCTGGACTATCTGAGGGCGACGAGCCGGCTGCCCGTGCCCCGCGTCCTTCACGCCGACGCCGATCTTCTGGTGATGGAGTATCTCGAGTCCGGCGACCCGATCGACGAGACGGCCGAACGGCACGCGGCGGAACTGTTGGCCGCGCTTCATGCGATCGGCGCCCCCGAGTACGGATTGGAGCGCAACACGCTGATCGGCGGCCTGCCGCAGCCCAATGCGCAGAGCCGTTCGTGGGTTTCGTTCTTCCGCGACCGCAGGCTTCTGTTCATGGCGGGCGAGGCGCGCGCCGCGGGACGTCTGCCGGCGCGTTTGCACGACAGAATAGAAAGATTCGCGGACGCGATCGGCGAATTCCTGGAAGAGCCGGAGCGGCCCGGCCTCATCCACGGCGACATGTGGGGCGGCAACGTGCTGGTGAAGCGCGGACGCATCGCCGGATTCATCGATCCGGCCATCTATTATGCCGATCCCGAAATCGAGCTGGCGTTCTCGACCCTGTTCTCGACATTCGGCGCGGCCTTCTTCGCGCGCTATGCGGAGCTGCGCCCCATCCGCCCGGGTTTCTTCGAGACGCGGCGCGACGTCTACAACCTTTACCCCCTTCTCGTGCACGTGCGCCTGTTCGGCGGCGGCTATGCCGGCGCGGTGGAGAGGACGCTGGACCGCTTCGGCTACTAGAGCGGCATCCGATACGTATCACACCGAGGCCAGCGGATAGACCGCCTCGGCACGATGGATCGACCCCGACTCCGACAGGAAACTCGAGAACAGCGCGAAGCTCGTGACCTGGAACGGCCCGGCCCGGAACAAATTGTTCTCGGCCACGAAATCGATCAGGCGCCTTGCGTGCGCGCCCCTGAGGCGGGCCAGCGTCACGTGAGGCTGGTATTTCCGTCCCTCCGGCTCGAGTCCGATCCGCACCAGCGCCGATTCCACCTTGCCGTGCAGATGGGACAGCGGGCCGTTGCGGGCCACCGGGACATAGAGGACACGGGCGGCGCGGGCGGCGCCGAAATATCCCACCCCTTCCAGGGCCGCCTCGAAGGCCGGAGCACGGATCATCGACAAGGCGGCATCGATGTCGCGGCTCATGCCCTCGTCCACCTCGCCGATGAAGCGCAGCGTGATGTGCATGTTGCCGGGATCGAGCCACCGGGCGCCGGGGATGCCGCCTCGCAACGCGGCGATCCGTTGCCGCACGTCGTCGGGAAGTTCGACCGCGACGAACAGGCGAATCATGGACGGCGTCGCGCGGACCGTCCCGATCCGGGTCCGCTCGGGCGCGGCATGACCGTCAGGACCATTTTCAGGGACATGGGTTGGGATCGGCGCGATGGATGCCCTCGATCGCCGCCAGCACGGAGTCGGGCAGGGCGAGATCGACGCTCGCCAGATTGGAGGCGAGCTGGTCCATCTTGGTCGCGCCGATGATGACACTGGTCACGAACGGCCGGCTGGCGGCATAGGCCAGCGCCATCTGCGCCGGATCGAGACCGTGCTGCCTGGCGAGCGCGACATAGGCGGCGACCGCGCGCCCTGCCCGCGGCTGCGTGTAGCGCTTGAATTCGGGGAACAGGGTGAGGCGCGCGCCGGGCGGTTTTTGCGGCAGGTATTTGCCAGACAGCACCCCGAAGGCGAGCGGCGAATGGGCGAGCAGCCCGCAGCCCTCGCGAATCGCGATCTCGGCCAAGCCCATTTCGAAGGTGCGGTTGAGCAGGCTGTAGGGATTCTCGATCGCGGCCACGC
>JBAVNO010000082.1:0-2761 GCA_049691095.1 Alphaproteobacteria bacterium
AAGCCGCGCGGACCCCGCGGCAAGGACAAGCCCGAGCCCTCGGGCGACGACGCGGCCGAGGGCTGAGCCTACGCGCGGGCGTGCCACCCGCGAGCGCGGACGGACCGGGGCGCGATCGTTTCCGCCGATCAATGACATCGTCATGAACGCGAGACGGAAGGACTGGACATGGCCGAGATAACCGCCGCCCTGGTCAAGGAACTGCGCGAGAAGACGGGCGCCGGCATGATGGACTGCAAGAAGGCGCTGGACGCGGCGAACGGCGACCTCGAGGAAGCCAGCGACTGGCTGCGCAAGAAGGGTCTCTCCGCGGCGGCCAAGAAGGCCGGGCGCATGACCGCCGAAGGGCTGGTCGGCCTTGCGGTCAGGAACGGCGCGGGCGCGATCGTGGAGGTCAACTCCGAGACCGATTTCGTGTCCCGGAACGACGTGTTCCAGAAATTCGCGTCTCAGGTGACGGCGACCGCGCTGGAGCAGGGCGGCGACCTGGCGAAGATTTCCAAGGCGGCGTATCCCGGGACGGGCCGCACCGTGGAAGGAGAACTCACCCACCTCATCGCCACCATCGGCGAGAACATATCGCTGCGCCGCGCCGCCGCGCTCGAGGTCGCGCAAGGCGTGGTGGCGGGCTATGTCCACAGCGCCGTCGCGCCCGGGCTGGGCAAGATCGGCGTCCTGGTGGCGCTCGAATCGACCGCTGACAAGGGCAAGCTCGAGGGGCTGGGGCGGCAACTCGCCATGCACGTGGCCGCCGCCCGTCCGGTGGCGGTCGAGCGCGCCGGGGTCGATTCGGGCCTGCTCGAGCGCGAGCGGGACATTCTGGCCGCCCAGGCACGCGACAGCGGCAAGCCCGAGGACGTCATCGCGAAGATGGTCGAAGGGCGCTTGCGCAAGTTCTACGAGGAATCGGTGCTGCTGGAGCAGATTTTCGTGGTCGACGGCGAGAGCAAGGTCTCGAAGGTCGTCGAGGCGGCAGCCAAGGCGATGGGCGCGCCGATCAAGATCACGGGCTTCGTCCGCTTCGCGCTCGGCGAGGGGATCGAACGCAAACGGGAGGACTTTGCGGCCGAGGTCGCAAGCCAGCTCAGGCGATAGGCCAAAGGCCGGGGACGGCGCCCGCGGCCTGGCGGGGAGCTATTCTGGAGCCCGGGGGAGCCGAAGGGACGCAAAACGGCCCAAAATCGTGTCCCAGATCGTGTATGATCGCGGCCGCAAGGGTGCCGGAATCGGGCGCCGGGACCGGGCTTGAGTGATCGGGGAAGAGCGAACGGACGACCATGGGTGCGCCGAGAAAATCTCCCGCCAAAGTCGTTGACGCCCCGGTCCGCAGGGTCGCGGCGGCCAAGGCGCCCGGTGGGATGAAATACCGGCGCGTCCTGCTCAAGGTCTCCGGGGAGGCCTTGATGGGAGCGCGCGAATTCGGGCTCGACCCGGCCGCGGTCCCGCAAATCGCCGGCGACATCGCCGCCGTCCACCGGATGGGAATCGAGGTCTGCCTCGTGATCGGGGGCGGCAACATCTTCCGCGGCCTCACGGGCGCGGCCGCGGGCCTGGAGCGGGCGACGGCCGACTACATGGGGATGCTGGCCACGGTCATCAATTCGCTCTCCTTGCAAAGCGCACTCGAAAAGCTGGGCGTGCCGACGCGGGTGCTGTCGGCCATTCCCATGGCGGCCGTGTGCGAGCCGTATATCAGGCGCCGCGCGCTGCGCCACCTCGAGAAGGGCCGGGTGGTCATCTTCGCGGCCGGAACCGGCAATCCGTTCTTCACCACCGACACCGCGGCCGCGCTGCGCGCCTCCGAAATGGGTTGCGAGGCGCTGCTCAAGGGCACCAAGGTGGACGGCGTGTATTCGGCCGACCCGGCCAAGAGCCGCGGCGCGAAGCGCTTCGACCGGCTCTCCTACCTCGACATATTGTCAAAGGATCTCAAGGTCATGGACGCCTCGGCGATCTCGCTTGCCCGCGAAAACAAGATTCCTATCCTGGTCTTTTCCATCCACAATCCCGGCGCCTTCGCCGACGTCATGAGCGGCGCCGGGCGGTACACGATCGTGACCGAGGAAGGTTGAGCATGCCCGACCCCCATTTCAAGGAGACGCAGCGGCGCATGGACGGGGCGCTCGACGTCCTGCGCAAGGAATTCGCGGGCCTGCGCACCGGCCGCGCCTCCGCCAGCCTGTTGGAGCCGGTTCAGGTCGAGGCCTACGGAAGCCGCATGCCGCTCAATCAGGTGGGCAACGTCAATGTCCCCGAGTCGCGCATGCTGACCGTCCAGGTTTGGGACAAGGGCCTGGTCAAGGCCGTCGAGACGGCGATCCGCGACTCCGGCCTTGGCCTCAATCCCGCGAGCGACGGACAGCTCATCCGCGTTCCCATTCCCGAGCTCAGTCAGGAGCGGCGGATCGAGATCAGCAAGATCGCCGGCAAGTACGCCGAGCAGGCGCGCATCTCGGTCCGCAACGTCCGGCGCGACGCAATGGACAAGCTGAAGCGCATGGAGCGCGATCACGAAATCTCCCAGGATCAGCACCGCGAGTGGAACGACAAGATCCAGAAGCTCACGGACGAGCACGTGAAGAAGATCGACGAAATGTTCGCGGCCAAAGAACATGAAATCAAACAGGTTTGAAACCGAATCCCAACCGGCTGCCGGCGATCCGCCGCCGCCGCCGACCCATGTCGCCATCGTCATGGACGGCAACGGCCGCTGGGCGCGCGCGCGCGGACTGTCCCGCACCGCCGGCCACCGGCGCGGCGC
>JBAVNO010000083.1:0-8821 GCA_049691095.1 Alphaproteobacteria bacterium
TTCCCTTCATGTATTTCACCAACCTGCTCAAGGGCGTTTTCGTCGACGTCGCCGTCGAAGAGTTCCGCATCAAAGGCAAGGAACAGACCGACAGCCGCATCAGCCTGCTCACCGGCGTGCACCGCAAGGACGTGAAACGGTTGCGCGAGGAGCACCAGCCGAAGTTCGCGCCGACGCCGGTCGTGTCGCTGGGCGCACAGCTGGTCGCGCGGTGGACCGGACTGCCCGAGTATCTGGACGAAAAGGGGATGCCGCGCCCGTTGCCGCGGCTGAGCCACGATGCCCGCGGCCCGTCCTTCGAATCGCTGGTCCAGTCCGTGAGCAAGGACATTCGCTCGCGCGCGGTGCTCGACGAATGGGTGCAGCTTGGCGTCGCGCGCGTGGACGACCAGGATCGCGTCTTTCTCAACGTCGAGTCCTTCGTCCCCAGCAAGGGCTTCGACGAGAAGGCCTATTTTTTCGGCCGTAATCTTCACGACCATCTGGCCGTCGGCGTTCACAATATTCTGGGCGGCCTTCCGCCGTTCCTCGAGCGCAGCGTCTATTGCGACCACCTTACCCCCCGATCGGTGGCGGAGCTGCGCGCCGCGGCCGAGGAGCTCGCCATGAAGGCCCTGAAGACCCTCAACAAGCGCGCGATGGAGTCGCAGCAAAAGGACGCCGGAAACGCGGTCGCCCGCGAACGGCTGAATCTGGGCGTGTATTTCTTCGCCGAGCCTCATGCCGACAATGAGACGGCTCGCGATACGACTGGCGTGACGACCGCTAGCGAAACCGGCGGCAGGACGGGCGGCAGCACTGGCGGCAGGATGGACGGTGCAGCTAAGGAGGATAAGGACCGGTGAATCGGCCGACGGGGACACGTCTCCCAGTCATGGGAAGGCGTCCGCCGCCCTAGGCGCCGCCGCCCGCCCGCTCATAGATCCAGACCGAAGCCGGCGGAAAGTTGCGGGCCGTGAAGGCACGCCCCACGCATGAAAGGCCAAGCCGCGCCGCCGGCAGCGGCGACGTGATCCAGTAACTGAATACGAGCAAACGGCCGCCGGGCGCGAGCAAGGAGAGCGCCTCGGAGACGAACCGGCGCTGACGGTCGAGCGGCTCTGCGGCCAACGGGACTCCGCAGATCACGGTGCCCACCTGCTCCATCACCTGCGCCGGCAAGGTGGAGGTGAGATCGAAGGCGTCGCCCTCGACGATCGTGACGCCGGGAAGGGCGGAGCGCAGGAATTCGGCCATCCGGGCGTCGAGCTCCACCGCCACGAGCCGGTTCGAAGGCACGCCTGCCGCCAGCAGGGCGCGAGTCACCGCTCCCGTCCCGGCGCCCAGCTCCACCACCAGTTCGTGATCCTTGCGGCGCACCTGCCTGGCGATCAGGCGGGCCATGGCGTTCGAGGCCGGCACCACCGCCACGACCCGGAACGGGTTGGCCAGGAAGCGCCAGAAATGCAGCCATACCGGCGAGCGGCGCGCCCATCCGGCCACGCCGACCAGGGACCGGTCGATTCCGGCTATGCTGCCTTCCGTCTCTGGGCGATGCCCCATGTCACGACGTCCGAGTTTCCAATGTTTTTGGCCGCGCCCGACGACGCCCAGCCCGATGACGCCCAGCCCGACGACCCCCATCCCAAGGCGGCTGGACGCGGCCGCCGAATCAAAAGACGAGACCGGTAGGAAATGGGTGCGACGGGGCGGTTTGGTCCGCTCCGTCGCCGCGTGAAAATCGCCTTGCCTAAGCCCAAGGCCGCCTCGAGCCCCCGACTTCGAGCCGCCGAAGAGCGCGCCCTCGCCGTCCACCGGGTTTCCCCAGCCGGTGCCGGCCGGCGGCGCGCCTCTCGTCGCAATTGTCCGGAGAACGCCACCCGCCGCGCCGTCCCTAGCGCCGGCATTCGGTGCCGGTCACGACCAAGGACGGCCGCGGCTCTTGGAGCGGCCGGTCAGACGCTTTCCTTGAGTTCCTTGGCGGCGCGGAACGCGACCTTCTTGCTCGCCTTGATCTTGATCGGCTCGCCGGTGGCCGGATTGCGGCCCATGCGCGCGGCGCGCTTCCTGACCTGGAGCACGCCGAAACCGGCGATGCGGATCCGGTTTCCCCGCTTCAAATTCTTGACCAGCTGCCCGACCATGTCGGACAACAGCCCTTCGGCATGTTTCTTTGGAATCTTGTGGGATTCGGCGAGGGCGGCGGCAATATGCTTGAGCGTCACCGTCGTCTGCTTGCTTTCCTTGCTGGCGGCCATGTCCACTTACTCCCCTGAAGGCTGCAGTAGCTCTGCCGTCGGAAACAACCATAATTGCTGGCTGGAAACAAGCCCGTCTGTCGCGTCTGTTCAACCGCTTTCGGGGCCCCGCCGGGCCGATCGGCGCAGCCCGCGCTTGGCGGCGCCGCTGCGCGATCGCGTAAGCGCCGGTCCCGGCATGTAAAAGGCCGATTCTAGGCGGGTTTTGGCCCGTTTCCCGGATCAGGGCCCGGACCAGCCGGATTTATGCACAGGGCTGCCCGCCGACCCGGCCGGTCCGCAACCAAAGCCGGAACCCGTGCGCATCTTGCGGGGGAATGGGCGCCGCGCTACGCGCCGGGACGGAAACTTGCGCGCCGACCGACGACCGTGCGGCCCTCGGCAGGCAATAAGCGGGGACGGCTTTTACGCGGCCAAACTGGGCCCCGCTACCCCCGGCTTCCTTCCTCCCGCGGCGTCCAGGGACCGCGCGGACCGGATATGATTTGCTCGGCCTTCACCGTGCAGTTGGTGGGTGTCGCGCATCGGCCCCGAAGCGAGTGGCCCGCCGCGCGCCGGATCCATCTCGCGCAGGCTGCCGCCGGCGCTCGTCGCCGCGACGAGGATGCATGTCACGAGTATTCTTTGGCAACGCGACCGGGACATTGGCGCAGCAGAGTCAAACGCGGACCCTGCGCCGACCGTCCCTCGACGTCGTATGTCCCGTTGCAGGTCAGGGCTACCGGCAGGCCAGCGTCGGCCCGCTTTTCAGGCACACGATCTTGCCCGGCGCCGATTTGGCGTCGCCGGCTTTTGACCATTCGGCCAGGCCGGTCAGCAGCGCGCCGTAGTCCGCCGCGTCCGCCGCGCTCTTGCCGGCGGCGGGCTTGACGTCGGCCCCGGCCGTCCCATTGCGGCGTGTTTCCTCGGCGACGATGCGCTGCCTCAGCTCCGTCATCCGCGCGGTGCAGTCCTTCTCCGTCAGCTCCCTCCCGTCCATCTTCTGGGCGCACGCGATCCGATAGGCGCTCACCAGCTGAACCAGGTCCGGAAACGGGTAATTCGTGGCCGACAAGTTCCGTTGCACGGCCTGGTTGATGCACTGGGCGGCCTCGCGATGGGTGGCGAATTGGCCGGCCGCCCGGCGGTCCTGGCAATCCTTGACGCCGGCCTCGATCTTGCCCCTGGCCTCGTCCGGCGCCGCCGTCTGCGCCGACTCCGCTTCGGCGTGTCCAGCCAACACAAGCACGCTCACTCCAACCAGGATCAGCGATCTCATGAAAAACCCCCTCCGCGCGCTGGCGATACAACTGCTGCACGCAGGATACCCCCGATGCGGGCCGGCCGTGCAACCTGTTTGGCGCGGCCCGATGCCGGCCCGTTCAGGGCCGCCCGGCCGGTTTTTCTTGGCGCGCCCGTTGGTTCAATTGTTAATATTTCCTCCGGATTTGTCCGCTATAGTCCCCTGCGGCGGCCATTGCGCGGTCCGCGCGCGGGCCTTTGTCGCCGGTTAGAAAGTTCGATCAACCCCTTGCGACCGACGAAGACGCCGCCAATCTGTCACCCTCATGGGGCCTCGCGATGAACGATAGGCTGCCGGCCAACGATTCCGCGCCTCCCGCCCGCGGGCACGGCGCGGCATCGGGACGAGACGGCGGTGGCGCCCGCATGTCGGGGCGCGCGATCGTGGTCCGGTTCTTCGCCCTGGTCCTGATCCTGGCCGCGTTGGCGGGCGGCTATTACTACTTGTCCCATCGGCCCCAACCGGGCCCCGCGGGAACGGCGGGGATGCCGGCCGCCGGCCAGCCCCCCATGGGCCCGCCGCCGGTGACGGTCAGCCATCCGCTGGTCGAGCAGATCATGGAATGGGACGAGTATTCGGGCCAGTTCTCCGCGGTCGATCTGGTGGAGTTGCGCGGGCGCGTCAGCGGCTATCTCGAGTCCATCCACTTCCAGGACGGACAGATGGTGAAGAAGGGCGACCTTCTGTTCGTGGTCGACCCCCGCCCGTTCGAGGCCGACGTGCGCCTGGCCGAGGCCAATCTGGAGCGCGACCGGGCGCAACAGCTGCGCGCCGATCTCGACCTCACGCGCTATTCGGCGCTGGCGAAGAAGGACTTCGCCTCGCAACAGCAGTTCGAGAACGCGCGCGCGACCGCGCAGGCCGCCGCGGCCACGATCAAGGCGGACGAGGCCGCGCTGGCGCAGGTGAAGCTGAACCTCGAATTCACGCGCGTCACCGCCCCGGTCGGCGGGCGGATCGGCCGCCATCAGGTCAGCGTCGGCGATCTCGTCATCGGCGGGGCCGCCCCCAATACGACGCTGCTGACCACGATCGTCACGCTCGACCCGGTCAATTTCGATTTCTACGTCAGCGAGTCGGATTTCCTCGCCTACCGGCGGGCGGTGCAGCAGGGCACCCTCCAGTCGGCGCAGGACAATTCGGTGCAGGTGTTCGTCAAGCTGGCGGACGAAACCGACTGGATCCATGAGGGGCGCCTGAATTTCATCGACAACCAGGTGGATCGCGGCTCCGGCACCATCCTGGCACGCGCGGTCATTCCCAATCCCAGTCTCCTGATCACGCCGGGCGAGTTCGGGCGAATTCGCATGCCCGCCAGCGGCCTGCACGACGCGATCCTGGTTCCGGACAGCGCCATCCTCTCCGATCAGTCGCGAAAGATCGTCATGGCGGTCAAGGCGGACGGAACCGTGGAGCCGAAGATCGTGGCGCTGGGCCCGATCCACAAGGGGCTTCGCATCCTGCGGTCCGGGCTCGCCGCCAGCGACACCATCGTCATCAACGGCCTGCTGCGCGCCCGGCCGGGCATGAAGGTCACGCCGCAGCCGGGCAAGATCGAGCCCGAGCCCCAGCCCCAGCCATAGACGCGCGCGATCCGCGATGAGATTCTCGCATTTCTTCATCGACCGGCCGATCTTCGCGACCGTCCTGTCCATCGTCATCACGCTGTTGGGCGGGCTGGCCTATTTCGCGCTTCCCGTCGCCCAGTATCCGGAGGTGGCGCCCCCGACGGTGGTGGTCAGCACCTCCTATCCCGGCGCCTCCGCCGATGTCGTCAGTAAGACGGTCGCCACGCCGCTGGAGCAGGAGATCAACGGCGTCGACAACATGATCTACATGGTGTCCCAGGCCACCGGCGACGGCTTCCTGTCCGTGACCGTTGCGTTCGCCGTCGGCACCAACCTCGATACCGCCCAGGTTTTGGTGCAGAACCGCGTCGCGGTGGCGCAGCCGCGGCTGCCGCAGGAAGTGCAGCGCATCGGCGTGACCGTGAAGAAGAACTCGCCCGACCTGCTGATGGTCATTCACCTGAGCTCGCCGGACGATTCGCGCGACCGGCTCTACGTCTCGAATTACGCCACCTTGCAGGTGCGCGACGTGCTGGCCCGCATCGAGGGCGTGGGCGACGTGCGCGTGTTCGGCACCCGCGACTATTCGATGCGGATCTGGATCGACCCCGACAAGGCGGCGGCCCGGGGCCTGACCGCCGGCGACGTGGTGGCGGCGCTTCGGGCCCAGAACGTCCAAGTGGCCTCGGGCGTGGTCGACCAGCCGCCGGTGCCGATACAAGGCGCGTTCCAGACCCCGCTCCAGACCCAGGGCCGGCTCGACGATCCCAAGCAGTTCGAGAACATCATCGTCAAGGCCACGGGCGACGGGCGGATCACGCGGGTGCGCGACGTCGCGCGGGTCGAGCTGGCGGCGCAGGATTACAACGCCAACGGCTATTTGGACGAGCGGGCCGCGGTGCCGATCATCATCTTTCAGCGCCCGGGCTCCAACGCGCTGGCCACCGCCGAGCGCATCCAAACCGCGATGCGGACTCTGTCCCAGACTTTCCCATCCGGGCTGCGCTATGACATCGTCTACGACCCGACCCGGTTCATCGCCGAGTCGGTGCGCGAGGTGTTCAAGACCATCGGCGAGGCCATCGCCCTGGTGGTCTTCGTGGTGATCCTGTTCCTCCAGACCTGGCGCGCCTCGATCATCCCCATCGTTGCGATCCCGGTTTCGCTGATCGGCACGTTCGCGGTGCTGGAGGCGTTCGGTTTTTCCATCAACAACCTGTCGCTGTTCGGACTCGTGCTCGCCGTCGGCGTGGTGGTGGACGACGCCATCGTCGTGGTCGAGAACGTGGAGCGGCTGTTGGCGCGAGGCATGAGTCCCCGCGAGGCGGCCCACGAGACGATGGACGAAGTGGGCGGCGCGCTGATCGCGATCGCCCTGGCGCTGTGCGCCGTGTTCATCCCGGCGGCGTTCGTTCCCGGCATCCCGGGACAGTTCTTCCGCCAGTTCGCGGTGACGATCACGGCGGCCACGATCATCTCGGTGTTCGTCTCATTGACGCTGAGCCCGGCGCTGTGCGCCCTCTTGCTCAAGCCGCACCGGGCCCGCCCCGAGAAGGACCCGCTGCTGGTGCGGCCGGTGCACGCGTTCTTCCGCGCCTTCAATTTCGTGTTCAATGGCGCCGCGCACGGCTACGGGGCGCTGACGCGAAGGCTGGTGCGGATCGCGGCGGTGGTGCTGGTCGTCTACGGCGGCCTCCTCGCCCTCACCGGGTGGCAGTTCGGCCGGGCGCCCACGGGGTTCATCCCGCAGCAGGACCAGGGCTATCTGATCACGGTGGTTCAGCTCCCACCCGGCGCGTCGATCGCACGCACCGACGAGGTGGTGCGCCGCGCGGCGAAGATCATCCTCAAGACGCCGGGCGTGGTGCACGCCGTTCCCTTCGCGGGCTTCGACGGCGCGACCTTCACCAATGCATCGAACGCCGGCGCGATCTTCGTCGTGCTGGCGCCGTTCAAGGAGCGCGTCCGCCAGGGCCTGAGCGGCGACCGGATCCGCGCCGACCTTCAGATGCGGTTCGGCGCCATCGAGGATGCGTTCATCATCGTCGTGCCGCCGCCGCCCGTGCGCGGCATCGGCACCGCCGGCGGCTTCAAGATGATGGTGCAGGACCGCGAGGGGCACGGCCTCACGGAGCTGGAGGCGGTCAACAACCAGCTCATCGGCGCTGCCAACCAGGCGCCCGAGGTGGTGGGCGTCTTCACCGTCTTCAACACCCGCACGCCGCAGGTTTTCGCCGACATCGATCGCGCCAAGGCCGAGATGCTGGGCGTCCCGGTCGGCAGCGTGTTCGATGCCCTCGAAATCTATCTCGGTTCGTCCTTCGTCAACGAGTTCAATTACCTCGGCCGCACCTTCCGCGTCATCGCCCAGGCCGACGCACCGTTCCGCCAGCACCTGTCCGACATCGAGAACTACAAGGCGCGCAACGAAAAGGGCGACATGGTGCCCATCGGCTCGGTCGCCAGCTTCCGCGACATCACCGGCGCTTATCGCGTGCCCCGCTACAACCTCTATCCCGCCGCCGAATTGCAGGGGAACGTGCGGCCCGGCCATTCGACGGGCGAGGCGTTGGCGGCGATGGAGAAGCTGGCCCAGCAGATGTTGCCGCAAGGGTTCGGGTACGAGTGGACCGAGCTCGCCTACCAGGAAAAACTCGCCGGCGACACCGGCCTTTTGGTGTTCTTCGGTTCGGTGGTGTTCGTGTTCCTGGTGCTGGCCGCCCAGTATGAGAGCTGGGCGCTGCCGTTCTCGGTCATCCTGATAGTGCCGATGTGCCTGCTTGCGGCCGTCTCGGGGCTTCTCTGGCGCGGCATGGACGTGAACATCCTGTCCCAGGTGGGCTTCGTCGTCCTGGTCGGACTCGCGGCCAAGAACGCGATCCTGATCGTCGAATTCTCACGCCAAGGCGAGATTGCGGGCAAGAACGTCTATGAGGCGGCCGCCCATGCGGCGCAGACGCGGCTGCGGCCCATCCTCATGACCTCGTTCGCGTTCATCCTCGGCGTGCTGCCGCTCGCGATCGCCACCGGCGCCGGCTCGGAGATGCGTCAATCTCTGGGCACAACCGTGTTCTCCGGCATGATGGGGGTGACCGCCTTCGGCTTGATCTTCACGCCGGTCTTCTACGTCACGGTGCGCCGCCTCTCCGGACGCGGCGTCCCTCAGCCCGCCAAGGCGCCGGCGGCGCTTGCCTCTGCCGGCGGCGGCACCCCGCCCCAGGTCTGACGATCGGCTGCGCGGGGCAAGCGCTCCGCGCGGCGCGCGGCGCAGCCTCCTGATTTTCATAGGCGTTCACGCCGGCGACCGCCGGCGGCGCGACCGCTCCGGAAATTGCCCTCACCCCGATTCGTGCGCGAGTGGTACCGTAGGGACGCGACGCTGGCTCCGGCGGCGCGGTCCGTCGGATATCCATGGAGGAGGATCAGGCCATGAACCCTTGGTTGCCGTGGTTGGAAACGTTCGCGAAGTGGCCTCTCAGCGGCGACGTCACCCAGGACATTTCGCCGCTCACGAACCTGCTTTCCCCGAGCGTCGCGTTCAACTTCGCAGGCAATCGCGGGATCGAGGCCGACTTGGTCTCCAACGTCGCCAGTTACGGCCGACAGCTCGGCGTCCTGAGCGACACGGTGCTGGAACTTGCGAAAGGCGCCAAGGGACCCGCGGTCACGAGGCTGCGCAAGCTTGCGGCCCAGATCGAAGAGCGCAAGGTCGAGCACCGGAAGAACCTGGAGCA
>JBAVNO010000084.1:0-14600 GCA_049691095.1 Alphaproteobacteria bacterium
AGGCTGCGCGCGGCGCCGACGCGGGCTCCGGGCTCGCGGACGGCGCGGCCTCGCGAAGCACGGGACGCACCGCGGTGAGCGAATCCGCGATCTGCGACACCAGCGAGTCGCCCCGTTCGGTGACGAAGGCGAGCTCGTCGTAGATCGCCCGGGCCTCGGCCACCTTGTGCCCGAGAACATCGCCGACCTCGCCGCCGGCCTTCCTGAGATTGGCGATCCCGGCCTCGGCGCGCGTGGCCGCGTCGCCGAAGGTCGACAGGACTTTGCGCAACTCTTCCTCGTTCCGGCGCAGGGCCCCGAGCCGCCGATTGAGCATGACGCAATAGGCAATCGTGGCGACGAGCAGCGCGGCCACGAGGATGTCGAGGGCGGCCAGTATCGTCATTTCGTATCCTCCGCGTCGGTGAACACGTTGTCGATCCGGATCGCGATGTGCCGGCCCTTGCGGCCGACCTTGCCCACGAACATCGCGACCTCGCCGCAGCGCAGCGTGACGTCCGAGGAGGGCAGCGCGTTGAGCACGAGCTTGGAGCCAACTTTCCAGTTCAGCGCCTCGCCAAGGGTTATCTCCTGCTGGTCGAGCATGGCGTTGATGTCGACGTCGGTGAGCCACAGTTCGCTCACCAGGTGGCTTTCCCAAATCGAGTCGCGGCCGAATTTCTCGCCCATGAACATCTGCAGCAGCAGCTCCCGCACGGGCTCGAGCGTGGCGTAGGGAATCAGCAGGTCCATGCGGCCGCCCCGGTCTTCCATGTCGATGCGCAGCCGCGCCACGATCGCCGCGTTCGCCTGGCGGGCGATGGTGGCGAAGCGGGGATTGGTCTCCAGCCGGTCGAACCGGAACACGACCGGGCTCAAGGGATCGAACGCGGCCGAAAGATCCGACAGCACGACGTGGATCATGCGTTCGACCAGCGTGCGCTCGATGGTGGTGTAGGGACGGCCTTCGACGCGCATCGCGGCGGTGCCGCGCCGTCCGCCCAGGAGCACGTCCACGATCGAATAGATGAGCGAGCTGTCGACCGTCACCAGACCGTAATTGTCCCATTCCTCGGCCTTGAAGACCGAGAGCATGGCGGGCAGCGGGATGCTGTTCAGGTAGTCGCCGAAACGCACCGAGCTGATGTTGTCCAGCGACACCTCCACGTTGTCGGAGGTGAAATTCCTCAGGCTCGTCGACATCATCCGCACCAGCCGGTCGAAAACGACCTCCAGCATCGGCAGGCGCTCGTAGGACACGAGCGCGCTGTTGACGATGGCGCGGATGCCGGAACTGTCCCCTGCCGATCCGTCCCGGTCGGCGAAGCCCAGCAGGCTGTCGATCTCGTCCTGGTTGAGGACGCGGGTCGACTGCCCCTGGGCGCCGCCGGACCCTGGGCTCCCATCGGCAGGCGCGTCGTCGCCGGACATGGCGGCCCATTCGGCCGCCATGCGCTCTTCTTCGCTCAGCTCCGGTTCGTCCGCCTTTGTTTCTGCGTCAGCCATGCGGTTTGCGCTTATTGAATGAGCATTTCCTTGAACAACACGTCCTTGACCTCGGCCGGTTGCGCGGCGGTGCGCACCCGCATCAGCAGCTCTTCCCGCAGGCGGTAGAGGCCGGCCGATCCGCGCAGGTCCTCTGCGCGCAGCTCCCGCAGGTAGACCTGGAAATTGTCGATGACCCGCGGCAGCACCGATTCCAATATCGGCACATCGGTTGGCTTGCCGAGTTCGAGGCTGACCTTGAGCTTGAGGAAGCTGGTGCGTTTGCCGGAGGTGTTCAGATTCACCAGGAGGTCGGGAAGGTCGTAGAAGACCCCGGGTGCCGGCGGTTGGGCGGCCTCGGCCTCCTTGGCCGCCTCGTCTGCCGCCTCATGGCCGCCGAGGATGCCGCTGAAATACACCCCCGCGCCCGCGCCCAGCACCAGCAGCACCGGAAGCACGATGAACAGGACGATTCGCTTGCCGCTCCAGCGCTTGGTTTTCGGCGGTAGCTCGCCGTCCCCCGCCTCGACGTCGGCTTCGTTGTCAACGGCTTGATCCGCCATATCTTTTCCTGGGACATCCCGCGTGAGAGACGATCTGGACCTGTCTCGGCCGAAACCCTAGCCGACCTTAGTTAACGATCGGTTGAGGCTGGGGTATTCACGCCTCTCCGGGCGCGGGTCCGGGAACCGGCCTTGCTGCCCCGTCGGGCCCGGCTCCAAGGCCGTGTCCCGGGCCCTCCAAGGGGCAGCCGAGGCGCGGCGTCCGGGCTGGCGGGGCAAACGGGGTCGAGTCGGCTTGAAACGGGCAAAGCCTGCCCGGCAAAGCCTGCCGGGAGCCTTGCGCCGGGCTTGGCCGGCGCCACGACGAACTCCCTAAGGGATTGATTCGACGGGGGCGGCGGGTTGGCACGGCGCATGCAACCCGCCGGTCGAAACAGCGGTCCGAACCTTGCGCTGAACGAACCCAGCAGAACGAACCCAATGGAAAACCCGGGCTACATCGCTCTCTCGCGCCAGATGGTGCTCAGCCGGCAGATCGATCTGCTGGCGAACAACATCGCCAACATCTCGACGCCCGCGTTCAAGGGCGAGAGCATGATGTTCGTCGAATATCTCGCGAAAACCGACGACGGACAGGACCTGTCCTACGTTCAGGACGTGGCGCAGGTGCGCGACCTGTCGGAAGGCTCGTTCACCACCACCGGAAATCCTTTCGATGTCGCCATCCGCGGCAGCGGCTATTTCGTCGTCGATACGCCGGAGGGCCAGCGCTACACGCGCAATGGGCGCTTCTCGCTCGACGTCAACGGCCAGCTCGTCACCAGCGCCGGGCATGCCGTCCTCGACGATACGAACCGGCCGATCGTGGTTCCCGAGGACGCAACCGATGTCGAAATCTCCGAGGACGGGACGATTTCCGCCGGGAACGGCGCCATCGGCAAGATCAACGTCGTGGAGTTCCCGGACCCGCAGACTCTCGATAACATCGGAAACGGCCTCTACACCGCCAACGATCAACCCAAGGCCGCAGCCGACTTCTCGATCGTTCAGGGCGCGGTCGAGGAATCGAACGTGCAGCCCATCATCGAGATCACGCGGCTCTTGGACGCGCAGAGGTCCTTCGTGGCCGCGCAGCAATTCATCCAGACCCAGAACGATCTGGAACTTCAGACCATCGATAAACTGACGACCACCGCCTAAAAAATGAACAGGGAACGGCAGCCATGAGAGCACTCAACATCGCCGCCACCGGCATGCTGGCACAGCAGCTGAACGTGGAGGTGATCTCCAACAACATCGCCAACATGAACACGACCGCCTACAAGCGGCAGCGGGCGGAGTTCCAGGATCTGCTGTATCAGAACGAGCGGCGCGTCGGCTCCACCTCTTCGGACAACGGCACCATCGTCCCTTCGGGCATCCAGCTCGGGCTCGGGGTCCGCACGGCCGCGGTCTACCGCATGGCCGGCCAAGGCCAGCTGACCTCGACCGAGAATTCCTTCGACCTCGCGGTGCAGGGCAAAGGCTACTTCCAGGTCGAGCTTCCCAGCGGCCAGACCGCCTATACGCGGGCCGGCTCGTTCCAGCTCAGCCCCCAGGGCCAGATCGTCACCCCCGACGGATTCACGGTCCTTCCCGGCATCACCATTCCCAACGACGCCGTGGACGTGACGGTGAACTCCAGCGGCGAGGTCCTGGTGACCCTGAGCGGCCAGGTTCAGCCGCAGAATGTGGGCCAGCTCGAGCTGGCCGTGTTCCCCAACGATGTCGGCCTGGAGGCGATCGGCGACAATCTTCTGGTCGAGAGCGCGGCCAGCGGCAACGCCACCACGGGCGCGCCCGGTGCGGCCGGATTCGGCACCGTGCTGCAGGGCTTCCTGGAAACGTCCAACGTCGACGTCGTGCTCGAGATCACGAACCTGATCCGCGCGCAGCGCGCCTACGAAATGAACTCGAAGGTGATCGAAACCACCGATCAGATGCTGCAGACCACCTCGCAGCTTCGTTAGGACTCGTCATGATCCGTAACGCGTGCATCGGCGTCTTGCTTCTCGTGGCCGTCCTGGCACAGCCCGCGGCCGCGGCGCCGGTGCTGCGCGCGCAGGTCACGGTCGACGACGACCTCATCCGCATCGGCGACATTTTCGACGACGCCGGCGACAAGGCGGACGTGGCCATTGCGCCGGCGCCCAAGATGGGCCGTCAGGCCATCTATGACGCGACCTGGCTGTCCAACATGGCGACGGCCCGCGGCCTGGACTGGCGGCCCGAAAGCCGGTTCGACCGCGTCGTGGTGGAGCGGGCCGGGCACCAGATCGAATTCGAGCGGGTGAGAGCGGCCGTGAAGCAGGCCGTCAACGCCGCCGTGTCCGCCAAACGGCCCGGCACATTCGTGGATGTCGACTTCGACAGCCGGGGATACGAGCTCTACGCGCCGCCCGCCGTGGCGCCCAAGGTGCAGGTCGCGAATGTGTTCATCGACGATCCGGCCGGAAAGTTCGCCGCCACCGTCGGCGTTGCCGGGGTCGACGATTCGACGGTCCGCGTGACGGGCCACATCTTCGAGGTGATCCGCGTCCCGGTCCCGACGCAGCGCCTGGGCCAGAGCGATGTGGTCGCGAAAGCCGATCTTCGGCTCATCGACGTGCGCACCGATCAGATCGGCCGCGACATCGTCACGGACGAGGACAAGATCGTGGGCATGGCGCCGCGCCGCATGTTGCCCGAAGGCGCGCCGATCCGCGAAGGCGACTTGAAGGAACCCATCGTGCTGCCCAAGGGCACGCTGGTCAGCATGGTGCTGGCCACGCCCTACATGGTGCTGACGGCCCAGGGCCGCGCCGTCGAGGACGGCGCCCAGGGACAGGTGATCAAGGTCATGAATACCCAGAGCAAGACGACCGTGGACGCCGTCGTGGACGGGCCGGGCCGCGTGCTCGTCATGGCCCCCGGCCTATCGGCGGGGCTGCCCCCGCGCGGGACGACGGCCGACGCGCGCTGACGGACAAGAAATGGAGAAAAAAATGACGGGCGCCCAACGCACTATCGTGTCGAACGCGGCAACGGCGGCAGCCATGACCGTCCTGCTCTCCGGATGCAACACGCTGGACCGCCTCTCCGAGGTGGGTGACGCCCCCAAGCTCACCACCATCGAGAACCCGACCACTCAACCCGCCTATCGGCCGGTCTCGATGCCGATGCCGGCCCCCATCCTCGCCGACCGCCAGCCGAGCTCGCTTTGGCGCGCCGGAGCGCGGGCGTTCCTGAAGGATCAGCGGGCGAGCGACGTGGGCGATATCGTTACCGTGGTGATTCAGATCGACGACAAGGCCAAGATCGACAACACCACCAAGCGTACCCGCAACAATACGGAGTCCGCGTCCGGAAGCGCGCTGCTCGGTTACGAAACCAAGCTCAAGGACATCTTCCCCGAGGCAATCGACCCGACCAAGCTTATCGACACCAATTCGCAGACCGGAAACGAAGGCACCGGCAGCGTCGACCGCAAGGAGCAGATCACGCTCAAGATCGCGGCCGTCATCACCCAGGTCCTGCCCAACGGAAACCTGGTGCTGCAGGGCCGCCAGGAAACGCGGGTCAACTTCGAGGTCCGCGACCTCCAGCTCGCCGGCATCATCCGCCCCGAGGACATCACCTCGACCAATACGATCCGCTTCGACCAGATCGCCGAAGCGCGAATCGCCTATGGCGGACGCGGCCAGATCACCGACGTCCAGCAGCCGCGCTACGGCCAGCAGATCTTCGACGTCCTGTTCCCGTTCTGATGTGACCGCATCGCGGCGTCAGCGGCCTTCGATCTCCGCGCTCCAGCGCAGGAAATGGAAGTCCGCGATGCCGCCCGGTCCGATGATATAGAGGAAGCCCGAAACGGGCGCCTCGAAATCGGGCCCGCCCGGCGGCGACATCATCTCGCCCACGTTCCGGAACGTCACGCCGACGATGGGACCGAGGAAGAGCTCGCGATTGGCCCGCGGGCCGATCTTGTTGTAGGCCTTCTTCCCCACGTTGGCGCAGAACGCGCGGGCCATGCTCTCGACCGCAGCGACGTCGACCGCGAGTGCGGCCGCGATTTGGACGCCGTCGCGCCCTCCGTAGGGACACATGCTCTCGAACCCGAATGCCGGGCCGGCGAACCCGATCGCCGCCGCCACCGCCGGTCCCAGCCCGCGCGCGATCGCGCGCCGCCCAAGGACGCGCCATGTCCGCGGCTCGCGCCGGACCGTGCGTGTCCTCATGCGTGCCCCGCCGCCATCATCACTTCGCCGGCGCCGCGGACGATCATCGACATTGCGACATAGGTCACGACCAACAGCCCCACATAGCTCACCCAAGCGTGCCGCTGCATGATTCGCGCGATGTACGCGGCGGCGACGCCCATCAAAGTGATCGAAAGAATGAGACCGAACACCAGCATCCAGACGTGGTCGCGCGCCGCGCCGGCGACGCCCAGCACATTATCGAGCGACATCGACACGTCGGCCACGGCGATCTGGAACACCGCGGCGCCGAAGCTGGTTGCCGCGGCCGCGCCGGGCAGCACGGAATCTTCCTGCTCCGACGCGCCCCGAAAGGTGGATGAGACTTCGCGCCACAGCTTCCAGGCCACCCACAGCAGCAGCAATCCGCCCGCGAACAACAGTCCGGTGACGAGCAGCAGCTGGGCCGCGATCACCGCGAAGACGATTCGGCAGACGAGCGCGACGCCGATGCCCAGCACGATCACCTGGCGCCGCTGCCTGGCCTCCAGGCGCGACGCGGCCAGGCCTACGACGAGCGCATTGTCGCCCGCGAGCACCACGTCGATGATGATGACCGATGCAAGGGCGGCCAGCTCGGGCCCGACGTGCTCAAGCCCCATGAGCCATCCGCCCGATCGCTGTCTCGCCCGGCGCGGCGGCGCGCATCAGCGGCCGGACCGGCCTACGGCGCCGTGCGCGACGGCGCGGCGCCGGCCAAGTTGCGAGTGCCCCGGACCGTTCCGTCCCCGGCCCGCCACAAAGTCGTCGGCGTATCGCGTTGAGAGTGGGCGGGGCGTCGCGCAATGGAATGCGCCGCGCCCGTCAGTCGTCGCGGTGGGTTTTTTCCATCCGCTCGTGGCGCTCCTGGGCCTCGACGCTGAGCGTCGCGATGGGCCGCGCTTCCAGCCGGCGCAGGCTGATGGGCTCGTGGGTCTCCACGCAGTAGCCATAGGTTCCGTCCTCGATCCGCGCCAGCGCCTCGTCGATCTTGGCGATGAGCTTGCGCGCACGGTCGCGGGTCCTGAGCTCCAGCGCCCGATCGGTCTCCAGAGACGCGCGATCCGCGATATCCGCCTCCTGCGCGCTCTCTTCCTGGAGGTGCTGAAGCGTGTTGTTCGATTCCTTGAGCAGCTCGGAGCGCCACGCCAGAAGCTTACGGCGGAAATATTCGAGCTGCATCGGGTTCATGAAGGCTTCCTCTTCCGAGGGCCGGTAATCGGGCGGGAGAAGACGTTTTGTATCCATATTCTTCCGGCCGGTCTCCAAAAACCGGCGCGGAGTATAAGAGTCGGACCCCCCTGCTTCAAGGCCCATCTGGCGGCCCGCAGGGCTTCGGACCGCGTGCGATTCCCGGGCCGGTTTTGGACTGCGGGGCATGTCAGTTATCGTGGCCGAGCTTGGCGAGTTCCACTTCGGCACGAAGTTCGATTTCGCCCAGAACATCGGCCAGGGCGGCATCGGTCGCGGTCTCCTTGCGGAGCCGCGCCAGCCGCGCCATGTCGTTCAGCGTCTCGCGCGGGATGCTTCCCATCAGGAGACCGTGGCGGATTTCATCGAGCCGATCGAGAAGCATCTGGCCGCGGGCGCGTGCCCGCCCATTCGCCTGTTCCGATGTGGAGTCGTCGACGCCCTGAAGCAGGAGCAACGCATCGACGGCCCCGATCGGCGCGTTGCCGGCCACCGACGTGGCCGAAGCCGTCGCTTCGCCCGCCATGTGCCGCGCGAATTCGCTCGACCGAGCCGACGACGCCTTGTCGCGCCGCTGCGAGGCGCGCGTCCCGACGGGGCCGGTGGCTTCGATCTTCATCCGATGGCTCGCCTCTTATCGCGGTCGCTCGGCCGCCGATTGAGCCGCGGCGGATCGTGGCCGCGACGTTGGGTGCCTTGGCGTGTGGTACGCGCTTGCGCTTAATAAGGGGTTAAGCGGCGCCGCGCAAGATGCCGGCCGCGGAAAAAATTGCCGGGCCGGGGGTGCGCTGTTGCCCTTCGCGGCCGAATTGGGCCCTGCCCGCCGCCCCCGTCTTCCGCGATCGTCCCCACCTTTCAGACACTTAGGCTAAGCCTCGCAACTGGCACACCTTTCGCTACGTCGGCAACGGAAAGGTGTGCCCGCAGGCGACCCGCGTGACAAGGACTTTCCCGAGAAAACCGCTGAAACCAAAAATGACCGAGATGAACACGCCGACCAGGGATGCGATCTTCGTTGGGGCGCAGCGCGGCCGTGGCATCGTCCGCCTCGCGCTGGCCTTGGCGCTGGCTGCGGTGCTTGGGCCCGGGGCTGGCGCGGCCGAGGCCGCTTCGCGCATCAAGGACATCGCCGATTTCGAAGGGGTGCGCGAGAACCCGCTGGTCGGCTACGGCCTGGTCGTCGGGCTGAACGGCACCGGCGACAAGCTCACCAATTCCGGATTCACCCGCCAGAGCCTGATCGGCATGCTCGAGCGCCTCGGCGTCAACACGCGGGACGACCCCCTCAAGACCAAGAACGTCGCGGCGGTGATGGTGACCGCATCGCTGCCCCCGTTCGCGCGCCAGGGAACCTATCTCGACGTCACGGTGAGCGCGCTGGGCGACTCCACCAGTCTCCTGGGCGGAACGCTGCTCGTCACCCCCATGCTGGGCGCGGACGGCGAGGTCCACGCGGTGGCCCAGGGGCCGGTGGCGGTGGCCGGATTTTCCGCCGGCGGGCAGGGCGGTTCCGTGACCAAGGGCGTGCCGACGAGCGCGCGGATCGCGAATGGCGGCATCATCGAGCGCGAAGTCGCCTTCGAACTCGCCAGCCTCGATACGGTCCGCATCGCGCTGCGCAATCCCGATTTCACCACCTCACAGCGTGTCGCCCAGGCCATCAACGCGCATTTCGGCACGCCGCTGGCGAAATCCCTCGATTCGACCACGGTCTCCGTCGCGGTGCCGCAGTCGCGCGGCGGCGACGTGGCCGGCCTGCTGACCGAAGTCGAGCAGCTTACGGTCGAACCCGACCAGATGGCGCGGGTGGTGGTCGACGAGCGCTCGGGCGTCATCGTCATGGGCGACGAGGTCCGCATCAGCACCGTGGCCATCGCCCAGGGCAATTTGACGATCCGCGTGACCGAGACGCCGCAAGTCTCGCAACCGTCGCCGTTCTCCAACACCGGAACGACCCAGGTCGTGCCCCGGACCCAGATCGAGGTCAGCGAGGACCAGGGCAAGAAGCTGGCCGTGGTTCCGAGCGGCGTCACCCTCCATGAGCTGGTCAACGGTCTCAACGCGCTCGGGATCGGGCCGCGGGACATGATCACCATCCTTCAGGCGATCAAGGCCGCCGGTGCCCTGCAGGCCGACATCCAGGTGATGTGATGAGCCCGATCAACACCCTTCCCGACACGACGCTTGCGGTCCAGGACGCGCTTCCGTCCGGCGCGCCCGCGCGCACCGCCGACGCCGAGAAGGCGCGCCAAACGGCCCAGGATTTCGAGGCCGTCTTCCTGTCGCAGATGATCGAGCACATGTTCACGGGCATCGGGACGGACGGGCTCTTCGACGGCGGGCACGGCGAGGAGACATTCCGTTCCCTGATGTTCGACGAGTTCGGCAAGGTCCTGGCCCGCGCCGGCGGCGTCGGGCTCGCGGATGCGGTTCAGCGGGAGATCCTCAAGACACAGGAGGTGAAGTGATCATGACGAACACGCAACTGGTCGACGATCTGATCACCATCACGGGACGGCTCGTCGTGCTGATGACGAAGGAGATCGAACACATTCGCGTCCATCGCGTGCGCGAGATCGAGGGCCTGCAGCCGGAAAAGGCGTCGCTCGCCCGCGCCTACGAGACCATCGTTCGCGAACTGCGCCGGCAGCCCGGCGCGCTCACAGACCTGGCACCGGCGATCAAACAGGAATTGGCCGTCAAGGCCCAGGAGTTCCAGAGGCTGCTGCTCACCAACGAGGCCGCGCTGCGCGCCGCCAAGGAAGTCAATGCGAAGGTCCTGAAGGCGATCGCGGACGCCGTGGTCGCGGCGCAGAACGAGACCGGCGGCTATTCGAAGCCGGCGGCCGGCACGCGCCGCGCGGGACACGCCTCCCCACCCACGCCGATCACCTTCAATCAGACGCTGTGATGGCCCAGGTTTCCGCGAAAGCCGCCGTTTAAGGATCGCGCCCGATGTCGCTTACCATCGCAATGCAATCGGCCATCAGCAGCATGAGCGCCAATCAGCTCGCGCTGCAGGTGACGTCGAACAACGTGTCGAATGCGAACACGGTCGGCTTCACGAAGAAAACGGTCGATCTCGAAACGCGCATTCTCAACGGACTGGGCGCCGGCGTCATCCCCGGCAACATCACGCGCACCGTGGACGAGCATTTGCAGCGCGAGCTGTGGATCCAGTCCGCGGATTCTGGCCAGTACAACGCCCTCGACTTCTATTATCAGCGCATGCAGAGCCTGTTCGGCACGGTGAGCAACGATTCCTCGTTCGTGACGACGATGACGGATTTCTCCGCGGCGATGCAGGCTCTTGCGGTCAATCCCGAAGGCGTATCGCAAAGGAGCGACGCGGTCACCAGCGCGCAGTCGCTCGTCGATCAATTGACCAGCATGGGCCGCCAGCTTCAGGATCTGCGCCGCCAGGCCGATCAGGAGATCTCCACTTCGATCGACGACATCAACGCCCAGCTCACGAAGATCGACGAGCTCAACCGCAACATCTCGCGCAACACGGCGCTGCACCTTCCCACCGGAGATTTCGAGGACCAGCGCGACCAGGCCATCGGCAAGATCGCGCAGCAGATGGACATCTCCTATTACAAGCGCGACAACGGAGAGGTCGTGATCTTCACCAAGAGCGGCCGCACGCTGCTGGATCGCGACCCGCGCCTCCTTTCGCACGCCTCCGTCTCGAATTTGACCGCGGGCGTGACCCACGCCGACGGCGGCATCCCCGGAATCATGCTGGACGGCAGCGACATCACAAACGACATCGCGTCGGGCAAGATCGGCGGACTCATCGACGTACGCGATCAGCGCATCCCGGACCTGGCGGGCGAGCTCGACCGCCTGACGGCGACGTTGCGCGATCAGATCAATGCCTTGAACAATCAGGGCACCGCCTTTCCGGCCCCCAACAGCCTCACCGGCACCCATGATTTCGTCGCCGGCGACACCCTGGTCGCCGGGGGCAATCTGCGCATCGCTGTCGTGGACGGTGCGGGCAAGTACGTGGACGACGGCGGCGGAAACCCCGCCTACGGCGACATCGACCTTTCCGCCCTGACGGCGGCGGTGGGCGGCACGCTGACGGTCCAAAACGTGATCGACGCCGTCAACGGCGGCGTCATCGCCGGCTTCCCCGGCATCGCCGGCGTCACCGCCAGCCTGGCGAGCGGGCATCTGGTGATCCGGGCCAACAACCCGGCCTATGGCGTGGTCGTGGACGGCACCGACGTCGACGGATCGCTGGGCATCAATGGCGGGGTCGACGCCACGGGGGTTACGCTCGGCGGCGACATCACGGCCTTCCCGGCCCCGACTGTGACGCTCAAGACCAATGGAATCTCCCAGGCCGCGGGCGACGCCCTGCAGGCCATCCTCACCAACGGCGACCTGGTGCTCGGAGTCCAGACCACGGCCGGGGCCCCCGGCGCGCTGCAGCTCGGGCCCGACACCAGGCTCGCCTTCGGTGCCGTCGGCGGCGGCGCCGGAAGCTCGCTCGGCGCGGCCGTCAGCACCGCGTCCGGCGACATCGCGGGCGGCGGCACGGTGGAAGTTTCGATCGACTCCGACAATGACGGGTTCGGCGACACGGTGATCGGCACGATCACCTTCGGCGCCGCCACGCTGGCCGGCGCCACCGCCGGCGGATCGCAAGGGTCGCTCAGCATCACCGGCATCGACATCAACCGTGACACGCACGTGGCGGTCGGCGGCTCGACCCAGAGCTTCGGCCAGTATTTCGGCCTCAACGATCTGTTCACGACCGGAACCAACTACGATTCCTACAGCACCGTGCCCCAGGACAGCGGCACCACGCCCGTCGGATCCGCCGGAACCCTGAGCTTCAGCGGCCCGTTCGGCGCGACGACGGTCAACTACATCGCCAATGACTCGCTCCAGGACGTCGCCGCGTCCATCAACGCCAACGCCACGCTCGCGGGCCAGAACATCACCGCCGACGTGTTCACGGAGGGCACCAAGGTCCGGCTTCGGATCGTGGACAACGACGGCAACAATTTCACGCTCACGGACAGCGGCACGTTCCTGTCCACGTTCGGCGTCGGCACGAACACGACCGGAAACCTCGAGACCATCCAGGTCCGGCAAGCGGTCGCCGACAATCCGGCGCTGCTCTCGCGCGGCGTCCTCGATACGACGACCGCGCCCGCGATCGGGTCGGCCGCCATCACCGCCGGCGACAATACGGCCGTGCAGCTCATGGCCAACAAGTTCAGCGAGCAGCTTTCGTTCCCCACCGCGGGCGGACTGGCCCCGACCACGACGACGCTCTTGGGGTACGGCAGCGTGATCCTGTCGCTCAACGCGGTCGAAGCCGCGAACGTCAGTAACACGCAGGTGTTCAAGCAGAATCTCGTGCAGGACCTCCAAAACCGGTTCGACTCGTCGAGCGGCGTCAACATCGACGAGGAGCTCGCCAACATGATCGTGTTCCAGAATGCCTATACCGCCTCGGCGCGCGTCATCAAGACGATCTCCGAGATGTTCGATACCCTGACCAATCTGGTGTAACCGGGAGGGAGCCATGACCCGCGTCTCCGACTTCGCCCAACACCAGCTGACGCTGTTCTACATACAGAACACGCAGAACCGCCTGTTCGACACGCAGAACCAGATCTCCACCGGCTACGTCGCCGAGCGCTATTCGGGCATCGGCGCCGATTCGAGCCGGCTCGTCAACCTGAAGAGCGCGAGCAACCGGATCGACCAGTACCTGAAGAACATCCAGACCGTGGACCAGCGCCTGGCCCAGATGGAAACCGACACCAGCACCCTGTTCCAGGTCGCAAGCAAGCTGCAGGTGCTTCTGGTCAACGGGCTGAATGCCGAAACGTCCTCGGACCTCGCGCTCAATCAGCAAGCCCAGGATCTGCTGAACCAGGTTTCCGGGCTCCTGAACGACTCGCTCGACGGGCGCCACCTGTTCTCGGGAACCGCCACCGACACGGCTCCGGTCGACCTCAACGCCGCCGGATTTGCGAGCCCGCCCACCGTGTACCCCGGCACCGCCGACACCGGCTATTACCAGGGCAATTCGACCAAGTTCGGCGTCCAGGTGGACGATAATCTCAGCGTCACCTATGGCGTGACCGCCAACGAAGGCGGGTTCGAGGAACTGATCCGGGCGCTGCGCCTCACCACCACCGCGAATGTCGGCCCGCCCCAGGACCGCGCCCGCCTCGAAGAGGCGCTGCGCGTCGTGAAGCAGGCGATCACGGACATCCCCGACATCACCAGCCGGATCGGCAGCGCCCGCAAGGCGCTCGAGAGCATGCAGGCCAAACACAACGAGTTTACCCAGTTCTCGGACGAGGCCATCGGCAACATCGAAAACGTGGACGTTGCCCAAGCGATCACCAAATTGAGCGAGGACCAGACCACGCTTCAGGCCTCGTACCAGGTGGTCTCGCGGCTCCAGGGCCTCAGTCTCGCGGATTACTTGAAGTAACGAGAGCCGGATGCCCGGCCAGTCGTAGGGAAGAAAGGGCGAACCATGATGACGACACACGCGCAATCCGCCGCCGCCGGCGCAAGAGCCAAACCGAAGACCGCGGCCCCGCCCGGCGAGGAGCTGGTGATCGAGACACGCTTCGGCGCGATCACGTTCAAGTCCGACGATATGCTGGATTTTCCCAACGGGCTGATCGGCCTTCCCGCTTACCACCGCTTCGGGTTGGCGCCCATCCCCGACCCGCGCATGGCCCAGTTCCACCTGCTGCAGTCGCTCGAGGAAAAGGACCTGTCGTTCCTCGTGCTGCCGATCGCGCCGGGCGAGACTACCATCGCGCGCGCGGACGCCGACGACGCCTGTGCCGCGTCCGCCGTTCCGGCGGGGGACGCCCGATTCTTCCTGATCGTGACGCTTCGCAAGGGCGACGATGGGCTGATCGTGTCCGTCAACCTGCGGGCGCCGCTCATCGTCGACGCCAAGGCCCACATCGCGCGCCAATGCGTGCTGTCCAATCCCGACTATCCGATCCGCAAGGTGCTGTGATCGGCCGCCCCAACCATGCGATCAAGCCGCGAGTGAAAAGCGGCGATTAAACCATTGGTTAACGATAAGAGCCCGACAATGGCGAGGCCCGAAATCAACCCCTCCCGGCGCGATCCGCTGATGTCCGATACCACGCTCCGCGCACCCTTCGGCCCGTTCGCCCGGACC